>VAZU01000030.1:0-2816 GCA_005884745.1 Alphaproteobacteria bacterium | reverse complement strand
CCGTTCTCGGTGCGCATGAGCAATTGCGGCGCGCTCGGCTGGGTGTCGGACGAGGCCGGCTATCGCTACCAGCCCACCCATCCGGAGACGGGAAGACCGTGGCCGGGGATTCCCCGGATCTTGCTCGAGGCTTGGCAGGATCTCGCCGATTATCCGCATCCGCCGGAGGCCTGCCTGGTCAATTTCTATGGGCCGGCAACACAGATGGGCCTGCACCAGGATCGCGACGAGGAAGATTTTTCGGCGCCGGTGCTCTCGCTCTCCCTGGGAGACACGTGCCTGTTCCGGGTCGGTGGACTCCGGCGCAACGACCCCACCCGGTCGATCCGGCTGCAATCCGGCGATGCCCTGGTACTCGGCGGGGAAGCACGGCTCGCGTTCCACGGCGTCGATCGCGTCCTGGCGGGAACCTCGACCGTCTTGCCCCAGCGTGGCCGCATCAACCTGACGATGCGGCGCGTCACGCTTCCCTGAGCCGAGATCCCGCCCCCTGCGACGACAGGAACCGAGCGTGCGCATTGCGCCGCAGGTCCGGCAGGACGATAACCGCATGGATTGCGATCCATGGCACCCATGTTCATCCGCTGGACGATCCTGGTTTTCATGCTGCTGTTCGGCTTGGCTGCCGATGCGGCCGAGCCCGTGTTCCCGCCGGGGTCCCGCATCGGCCTGGTGCCGCCCGTCGGCATGATTGTGAGCCAGCTGTTCCAGGGCTTCGAGGATCGGGAGAAGAATGCCAGCGTCATCTTCGTCGAGCTCTCGAGCGAGGCCTACCCGGAGATCGAGAAGAGCTTCGCGGTCGAAACGCTCAAAGCGCAGGGAATCGATGTCCAGGCCCGCGAGGAATTTCCGCTCAAGGACGGCCACGGCTTCCTGGTGATCGCTCATCTGGCCGCCGCCGGCACCCCGACGCGGAAATGGGTCTTGGTCGCCACCGAGCACGACCTCACGGCGGTCATCAGCGTCCAGGTTCCGGATGCGGCGCAGGACACCTATCCGGATGCCGCCTTGCGCGTCTCGCTCGCGACATTCACCACGCGTGCCGCCGTTCCGGTTCAGGAGCAGCTCGATCTGCTGCCGTTCTCGCTCAAGGATCTCGCCGGCTTTCGCATCGTGCGGGCTGCCGCCAGCGGGGCGGCGCTGCTCACCGACGGACCGAAGGACGCGATTGAGCTCGAGGACCAGCCGCTGCTGCTGATCACATTCCTGCCGGGCGCCGGGGATCAGGTTTCCGATCGCGACAGCATGGCCCGCCGGGCGATTTCCGGAACGCCGGGCGTCAAGGAGATGCGGATCGTGCGCTCGGAGGCGATGCGCATCGCCGGCCAACCGGGCCACGAGATCGTGGTCGACGCCAAGGAAGCCAAGACCGAGACGGAGCTGAGAGTGGTGCAATGGCTGCGTTTCGGAACAGGCGGATCGCTGCGGGTGCTCGGCGTCGTGCGCAAGGACCAATGGGACCAGGTGTTTCCCCGGTTCCGCGCCGTGCGGGACGCCATCGAGCCGAAATGATGCGTGCGATGCTTTCCCGAGACGGTGCGGCGTCCAGCAGCCGCCGATCGGAACTTGATCCTGGTATTCCCGACACTCGCTTTCCGCAGCGCGCCACCACGGCTGCGTTGCGCGCGGGACACGGTCACAGGCGAACGGCTTATGCGCCTGGAGACTCCTCCGGAGCGGAATTGTCGTTGGCCGAGGCCGCCGCCGTCTGCTCGCCGGCTGCCTCGGAAGCCGAGGCCTTCGGCCCGCCCTTGGCGACCGCGACCAGAGCCGGGCGCAACACCCGTTCCCCGATCGTATAGCCGGGCTGCACTACCTGGACGACCGTCCCGGCCGGGACCGATTCGTCGGGCACTTCATACATGGCCTGGTGCCGGTGCGGGTCGAATTTGCTGCCTTCCGGGTCGAGCTTTCTCACGCCGTGCTTCTCCAGCGCGTTGAGCAGCTCGCGCTCGGTCAGCTCGATGCCTTCCAGCAGCGCCTTGGTGCCGGCATCGGCGGCCTCGTGCGGCTCCGCGCCGAACGCATCGAGGGCGCGGCGCATGTTGTCGGCGACCGCCAGAAGATCGCGGGCGAACCCGCTGATGCCGTACGTGCGCGCATCCGCGACTTCGCGCTCGGTGCGGCGTCGCAAATTCTCCATTTCGGCCAGCGCCCGCAGCAAGCGATCCTTGAGCTCGGCCGCCTCCTGGGCGAGTGCCGCGGGGTCGCCGGCTGCGTCAGTGGCGGGTGCGGCGCCCTCTTGCGCTTCGCTCGCCGATTCTCCTGCGCGCGCGGGCGTGTCCGTCATCGCCATTCAATCCCGTATCGATCATGGATGGGTGCGCCCCGCATATCAGGGCTCGCAACGTAAAAATCAAGCCGCGGAACCGGGGTCCGGGCGGCGGGTTCCAAGCCACGGAAGGCGCGATTTGGCCCGTTCCGATCAGCCGGAGAGTACCTTGCTGACCACCTTGGCGGTGTAGTCCACCATCGGAATGATCCGCGCGTAATTGAGCCGCGTCGGCCCGATCACGCCGATGACCCCGACGATGCGGCCGGCGCCGTCCCGATAGGGCGCGATGATGGTCGAGGATCCCGAGAGCGAGAACAGCTTGTTCTCCGAGCCGATGAAGAGCCGCACGCCATCGGCCTGCTCGGCCCTGCCCAGCAGATCGATGACATCGCGCTTGGTTTCCAGATCGTCGAACAGCAGCCGGACCCGCTCGAGGTCGGCGAGCGCCTTGAGGTCTTCGAGCAGGTTGGCGTGGCCGCGCACGATCAGCTTGCGTTCTTCGCTCTCGCCGCCGGACCAGCTGGCGAGCCCAGCCGCGACG
>VAZU01000029.1 GCA_005884745.1 Alphaproteobacteria bacterium | reverse complement strand
CTTGGCGTCGCCGCCGCCCTCCGCAAGCCCGCCGCTGGTGGAGACTTCCAGTCCGGCCGCGCTCGTCGCGCGGACCACCAACACGCTGCCGGCCGGCACCTCCAAGGTGCCGGCGGTCTGGACCGGCTCGCCGCCGCGGACGCCCGGAAGGATCAGCGGCGGCCTTGCCGTGTAGGCGGGCGGGGTCACCCAGGCGTCGATGCGGAAGTTCGTGGCCGGCACGACGCCCGCCCAATCGAACGCGGCGAGCAGGCGTTTGCCGCGCTCGCTGCCCGCGGCGAAGAAGGTCGCGACGAGCAGCACGGCCACGAGCGCCCGCAGTGCGACCGGATCGCGCGCGGCAAGCCCCGGCCTCGGCAGGCCCGCCTTGAACGCGCGCACCGCTCCCCGCGCGCGCTCCAGGTGCGCCTGCCACAGCACCTGCGCGACATGATCGTTCTGGTCGGTCGCGAGCTCGTCGGCAACGGCGGTCGCCGGGCGATGGGCGAGCCCGCTCAGGAGATCCAATCGCCGCAACCCGTCCGCCTCGCGGGGCAACCGAAACCGGAACAGCGGCAAGGCGGAAATCGCGATGAGGAGCAGCAGGCCGAACAGAACGACGGCGCGCGCCAGCGGCGGCAGGATCAGCCACAGCCCGGTCCAGGACACCGCGATGAAGAAGCCGATGGCGGTCACGACCGACGCGAGCGCCGGCCACAACCGCTCCCACACGATCGCCCAATACGCGCGCGACAAGGCCCGCTTGAGCATGCCTCGCGCCCCCTGGTCGCCGCGGGGAGCCGCGAGCTTCTCGTCGGGGCGAGGCGTCAATGGTTTCTCGGGCGCCAAAGGTCCTCCGGTCGGATCACGCGAATTCGGATCACGCGAATCTAGAGTCTATCATTCGTGCCGGCAATTTTTTGGCAGTACCAGCCGGTAAAGCGACTTTGATCCGCCCCGGTTCCCCGGGAGTTCCGGTCGAAATCCGCAAACAGCAAGCTATTGTGCGCAAACGACAATCCGACGCTGCGGGCCGTGCGGGAAGCGTCAAGGGGATGCGTTTTCCGCAAGCCAGGGCGGCAGGCGGTCGAGCGCGATCAATCGGTCGACCTCGAGCCGCGGGCGAACCAGCGCCCATTCCTCGCCGCGAACCAGCACTTCGGGGACGAGCGGGCGGGTGTTGTAGGTTCCCGATTGCACCGCGCCGTAAGCGCCCGCCGACATCAGCGCCAGCAGATCGCCGGCATGGGGCTCGGCAAGCTCGCGATGGCGCGCGAGGAAGTCGCCGGATTCGCACAACGGGCCAACCACGTCGGCGAGGATGCGCGCGCCCGAATTGCGCTCGGCCACGGGGCGTACCTCGTGATGCGCCTCGTAGAGCGTCGGACGCACGAGATCGTTCATGCCGGCGTCGACCACCACGAAGGCCTTGGTCTCGCCGCGCTTCACGTAGAGCACCCGCGTCGCCAGGATCCCGGCATTGCCGACCAGCACACGGCCCGGCTCCAGGATCAGCCGGCAATCGAGCCCCCGGATCGCACGCTTGACCACGTCCGCGTAGGCGTCCGGGTGCGGCGGCGGCGCGTTGTCCTCCCGGTAGGGAATGCCGAGCCCGCCGCCGACGTCGATATGATCGATGCGGTGGCCGTCGGCGCGCAGCATGCGCACGAAATCCGACAGCAGCGCGAACGCTCGCGCGAACGGCTCGAGCTCGGTGATCTGGCTGCCGATGTGCATGTCGACGCCCACCACGCGCACGCCCGGCAGCTTGGCGGCGAGCGCATAAACCTCGCGCGCGCGGCTGATCGGGATCCCGAACTGGTTCTCGGCTCTGCCGGTCGAGATTTTGGCGTGCGTGCGCGGATCGATATCGGGATTGACCCGGATCGAAATGCCGATCGTTCGCCGCTTCGTCGCGGCGATTTCGGCGAGCAGGGTCAGCTCGGGCTCGGATTCGACGTTGACGCAGAGGATGCCTTCCTCGACCGCGAGCGCGAGCTCTCGCGCACTCTTGCCGACCCCGGAGAACAGGATGCGGTCCGGCGCAATCCCGGCGGCACGCGCCCGCTTGAGCTCGCCTTCGGACACGACGTCGGCGCCCGCACCCAGCCGTGCCAGCGTGGCGATGACGGCTTGGTTCGAATTCGCCTTCATGGCGTAGCAGATCAGCGCGGGCACGCCCGCGAACGCCTCGGCGAACACCCGGTAATGGCGCTCGATGGTCGCGGTCGAATAGCAATAGAACGGTGTGCCGACCGCCTCCGCCAAGGCGGGGATGCTCACCCCCTCGGCGTGGAGCACGCCGTCGCGATAGGCGAAATGGTGCATCTCGGGTTCAGTTGAGCAGCCAGTCGATCGGAAGCGGTTTCTTGTTCCCCGCAGGGGCGACCGGGCGGCCATCGGGGCCGATGGCGGGAGCCTCGGCGGCGGCACTCTCGGGCGGCTGGTTGATCGCGGCGCTCGGCGGCAGATCGAGCGGTCCCTTGCGCCCGCAGCCTGAGAGCGCGAGCGCGAGAATGCCCAGCACGACAAGCGGCAAACGGCGAACCGACCGGATCACGAAGCGCTCTCCTCGACGCGGCGCAACATAGCAGAATCGGGCTGGCATACGCGAGCCCTTTGGCTTTTCGGTGACGATCATGCCCGCTCTTTCTCGAGCTTCTTGAGCCATTTCCGCGCTTCCCGCCGCACGTTGCCGGGCGCGGTGCCGCCAAAGCTGGTGCGGCTCCCGACCGAGCGCTCCACCGTGAGCAGCGACAAGGCCTCCTCCTCGATGCGCGGCTCGATGGCTTGCATCGACGCCAGCGCAAAGCGGTGGAGCGGCACGCCGGCGCTTTCCGCCGCCGCCACGATGCGGCCGGCAACATGGTGGGCTTCCCGGAACGGCAGGCCCTTGCGCACCAGCCAATCCGCGAGATCGGTGGCGGTCGAATAGCCGGCGGCCGCGGCCTTCTTCATGCGGGCCTTGTCGGGCTCCATGTCGCGCACCATTCCGGTCATCGCGGCAATCGACAGCTCGAGGGCGTTGAGCGCCTCGATCGTGGCTTCCTTGTCCTCCTGCATGTCCTTCTGATACGCGAGCGGCAGGCCCTTCATGATCGCGAGCAGCGCGGCGAGCGCGCCGATGATGCGCCCGGCCTTCGCCCGCACCAGCTCCGCCGCGTCGGGATTGCGCTTCTGCGGCATGATCGAGGAGCCGGTGGTGAACTTGTCGGAGAGCGCCAGCAATCCCACCAGCGGCGAGGTGAAGATCACGATCTCCTCCGCGAGGCGCGACAGGTGTACGGCCGCGATCGCCGCCGCCGCCAGGGCTTCCAGCACGAAGTCGCGGTCGGCGACGGCATCGATCGAGTTCGCCGTCGGCCGGTCGAAGCCCAGCGCCCGCGCGGTCATGTCGCGATCGATGGGAAGCGAGGTGCCGGCGAGCGCCGCCGAGCCGAGCGGACACTCGTTGAGCCTCGTCCGCGCGTCCGCGAACCGGCCGCGGTCGCGTCCGGCCATTTCCACATAGGCGAGCAAATAGTGGCCGAACGTCACCGGCTGCGCGGTCTGCATGTGCGTGAGCCCGGGCATGGGCATGCCGGCATGGTCGAGCGCTTTTGCCGCCAGTGCCCGCTGGTAATCGCCGAGCGCGGCATCCAGCCGGCCGATGGCCTCGCGGACCCACAGTTTGAAATCGGTCGCGACCTGGTCGTTGCGCGAGCGCCCGGCGTGCAGCCTGCCCGCCGCCGGCCCGATCAGCTCCTGCAGACGCGCTTCGACGTGGGTGTGAATGTCCTCCAGCGCGCGCTGGAAGGAAAACTTGCCGCTCTCGATCTCCGCGCGGATCGTGTCCAGGCCTTGCGCGATCTTGCCGGCATCCTCGCCGGAGAGGATGCCCTGCTGCGCCAGCATTTCGGCGTGGGCCTTGGACGCGGCAATGTCCTGGGCGTAGAGGGCGCGGTCGACCCCGATCGACGCGTTGATCTCTTCCATGATGGCGTCGGGCTCCGAGCCGAACCGGCCGCCCCACATCTTGTTGCTCATGGCTCGTCCATTTATAGGCTGTGCCGATGACCGATCGACGCGATGAAGAACGGCCGGCCGCGCGCCTGCGTCCGCTGACCCTGTCCGCGCTCGCCGCGGCGGCAGCCGCGACCGTGCTGGCGGCGGTATACGGGATGGGCGGCTTTGGGCGCAATGACGCCGACGCGGCCTGCCGCCCGGCGGTGGAGACGGCGCGGCGCATCGCGCCGCGCGCCCGCGGCGAAGTCGCCGCGGTTGCGGTCTCCCGAGCGCCGCGCCGCGTTCCGGACCTGGCGTTCCTCGACGGCGTGGGAGACAAGAAAACCCTCGACGAATGGCGCGGCCGGGCGGTGCTGCTCAACCTGTGGGCCACTTGGTGCGTGCCCTGCCGCAAGGAGATGCCGGCACTCGACGGCTTGCAGGCAAGGCTCGGCGGTCCCCGCTTCCAGGTCGTCGCGATCAACATCGACACCCGCGACCCTGACAAGCCGAAAGCCTGGCTGCGCGAGGCGCAAGTCGATCACTTGGCCTATTACGCCGACCCGAGCGCCAAAGTATTCCAGGATCTCAAGGCCGTGGGCTGGGCGTTCGGCATGCCGACCACGCTCCTGGTCGATCCGCAGGGTTGCGAGCTCGGCGTGCTCGCCGGGCCGGCCGAATGGACGAGCGAGGATGCCCTGAAGCTGGTGACCGCGGCGATCGGGGGGTGAGGCGGGCGCATCCGACTTGTCATGGCCCGCGAATGCGGGCCACCCCATAACCACAAAGCTCGCCGTGATTATTGGGTCGCCCGCATGCGCGGGCGATGACAGCACCGCGCGTTACCGGGTCGGGACCGGCTTTTCGCCGCGATAATCGTAGAACCCGCGCTGCGTCTTGCGGCCGAGCCAGCCTGCCTCGACGTATTTCACCAGCAGCGGGCAGGGCCGGTACTTGGAATCGGCAAGGCCCTCGTGCAGCACCTGCATCACCGCGAGACAGGTATCGAGGCCGATGAAGTCCGCGAGCTGCAGCGGGCCCATGGGATGATGGGCACCGAGCCGCATCGCGGTGTCGATCGCCTCGACGGTGCCCACGCCTTCGTACAGCGTGTAGATCGCCTCGTTGATCATCGGCAGCAGGATGCGGTTGACGATGAACGCCGGGAAGTCCTCGGCGACCGCCGGGATCTTGCCGAGCTTCGTCACGAAGGCTTTCGTGGTCTCGAACGTGGTGTCGTTGGTGGCGATGCCGCGCACCAGTTCGACCAGCTCCATCAGCGGCACCGGATTCATGAAATGAATGCCGATGAACTTTTCCGGCCGGTCGGTGGTGGAGGCAAGCCGGGTGATCGAGATCGAGGAGGTGTTGGTGCCGACAATCGCCTCCGGCTTGAGCACGGGGCAGAGCTCGGCGAAGATCCTGACCTTGACGTCCTCCTTCTCCGCGGCGGTCTCGATCACCAGGTCGCAGTCGGCGAGCGCGTCGAGCTTCTCCGCCGGCGTGATCCGCCCGAGCGCGGCCTTGCGATCCTCTTCGCTGATCAGGTTCTTGCCGACCTGGCGCGCCATGTTGCCGTTGATGGTGGCCAGGCTCGACTTGACGCGATCGAGCGCAATATCGTTCAGCAGCACCGAAAAACCCGATAGCGCGCACACGTGGGCAATGCCGTTGCCCATCTGACCGGCACCGATCACGCCGACCTTGTGAATGTCGAGCTGCATGGCGTTGGTCCTGACCGACTTGGGTGCGGCGAGCGTCACCATCCTGGCATCTGCAAGATTCGAGCGATTCTCATTTGTTTTACGACGATCCCGGAATGGACGCCACCGCCGAAGCTCACGTGCTCCGCTTGCCGAGTTCCTCGGCGAGCTCCGGCAGCGCCTGGAACAGATCGGCGACCAGGCCGTAATCCGCGACCTGAAAGATCGGAGCCTCTTCATCCTTGTTGATGGCGACGATCACCTTGGAATCCTTCATGCCGGCAAGATGCTGGATCGCGCCGGAGATGCCGACCGCGATATAGAGCTCCGGCGCCACCACTTTGCCGGTCTGGCCTACCTGCCAATCGTTGGGAGCATAGCCGGCGTCCACCGCGGCCCGCGAGGCGCCGATGGCGGCGCCGAGCTTGTCGGCCACCGGCTCGATGTACTTGGTGAAATTCTCGCGGCTCTGCATGGCGCGGCCGCCGGAGATCACGATTTTCGCTCCGGTCAATTCCGGGCGATCCGATTTCGACAATTCCTCGCCGACGAAGCTGGAGATCGCCGGCCCGGCGGGCACGGCGACGGTCTCGATCGGCGCCGATCCGCCGGTCCCGGTGGCCTGGAAGGTGGTGGTTCGCACCGTGATCACCTTCTTGGCCTCGCGCGAACGCACGGTCTGGATGGCATTGCCGGCATAGATCGGCCGCTCGAACGTGTCCGGCGCCACCACTTTGATGACGTCGGAGATCTGCATCACGTCGAGCAGCGCGGCGACCCGGGGCATCACGTTCTTGCCGGTGGTCGTCGCGGGCGCGACGATCGCATCATAGGGACCCGCGAGCGATACGATGAGCGCCGCGGTGGGCTCGGCGAGCCGATGCTCGAGACCGGCGTTCTCGGCCAGCAGCACCTTGGCGACGCCGGCGAGCTTCGCTGCCTGTTCGGCGACGCTGCGGCAATCCTTGCCGGCGACGAGCACGTCGATCTCTCCGCCCAACTCCCGGGCAGCGGTCAGCGCCTTTTGGGTGGCGTCGAACAGCCGCTTGTTGTCGTGCTTGGCGAGCAGCAGCGTCTTCATCACGCGTCTCCCTCCGACGGCCTCACAGCACGCCGGCTTCGTTCTTCAGCTTGCCGACCAGCTCGGCCACCGAGGAGACCTTGATGCCGCCCTTGCGGCCGGGCGGCTCCGACGTTTTCACGACTTCGAGCCGCGGCTTCACGTCGACGCCGTAGGCCTCGGGCGTCTTGTCCGCGATCGGCTTCTTCTTCGCCTTCATGATATTGGGAAGACTGGCGTAGCGCGGCTCGTTGAGCCTGAGATCCGTGGTTACGATCGCCGGCAATTGCTGTTTCACGGTTTGCAGCCCGCCGTCGACCTCCCTGGTCACCAGCAGCTCGGAGCCTTCGATCACCACCTTGGACGCGAAGGTCCCCTGCGGCCAGCCGAGCAGCGCGGCGAGCATCTGTCCGGTCTGATTGCAATCGTCGTCGATCGCTTGCTTGCCCAGGATCACAAGGTCGGGTTTTTCCTCGTCCACGATGCCCTTGAGGATCTTGGCGACCGCGAGGGGCTCCGGGCTCGTCTCGGTCTTGACCAGGATGCCGCGGTCGGCCCCCATGGCGAGCGCGGTCCGGATGGTCTCGCCGGCCTGTTGCGGGCCGATCGAGACGCAGACGATCTCGGTCGCCTTGCCCTGCTCCTTGAGCCGGATCGCCTCTTCGACGGCGATCTCGTCGAAGGGATTCATCGACATCTTGACGTTGGCGAGCTCGACCCCGGAGCCGTCCGCCTTGACCCGGACCTTCACGTTGAAATCGACGACGCGTTTTACGGGCACGAGGACTTTCATGAACATCCGCTCGGCATGAGGCCGGCACCGGCCTGAAATCTACTGATCGCGCAAGGCCGGGCACCCTAAAGGCCGCCGCCCAAAAGTGTCAACTTTCCGCCGCCCGAGGAGGTTTCGCATGGGCTAACGGTTCTGGCCCGGCACCCAGAGCACGTCGCGCGCTCCCTTGTCGTTGCAGTAACGGCTGGCCACGAACAAGAGATCGGACAGCCGGTTGACATATTTGCGCACCGCCGCCGACACGCTTTCGCCGGGCCGATCGGCGAGCTCGACGATCAGCCGTTCGGCGCGGCGGGCGACGGTGCGGGCGAGATGCAGGTAGGCGGCGGCCGCCTCGCCGCCGGGAAGCACGAACGAGCGCAGCGGCTCGAGCTCCGCATTGAGCCGATCGATCTCGCGTTCGAGCCGCTCGGTCTGGGCGTCGACGATGGCGAGGCGCTCGCCGCCCGGCCCCTTGGCCTTGTGCGGGGTGCTGAGATCCGCGCCGAGATCGAACAAGTCGTTCTGGATCCGGGCCAGAATCGCGTCGATGTCCGGATCCGCGCCGGTGTGGAGACGCGCCACGCCGATCACGGCGTTGAGCTCGTCGACGCTGCCGTAGGCGGCGATCCGCAGATCGTATTTGTGGCGGCGCTCGCCGCCGCCGAGCGCGGTGGTGCCGTCGTCTCCGGTTCGCGTGTAGATCCGGTTCAGGACGACCATGCCGTACTCACCTTAAGCTTCGCGGCGGCTCAGCGACCCAGCGCCCATATCGTCACCATGACGATCAGGATGGCGATCGCCTGCAGCAGCACGCGCCAGCGCATCAGCCGCTGGGACTTGTGCGGCGAGCCGCCCCGCATCGTGTTCCACAGCCCCAAACCGAGCACAACGGCAACCGCGCCGATCGCGATCGGCACGATCAGATGCGAGAGCAGGTCGGACATGCATGCCTCTTAGCACCGGGGCGCGGCAGTGGCCATCGCCGAGCCGCAAGCGCGCTTTACCTCCCCTTGCAAGGGGAGGTCGACCAAGCCAAGTCGGATGTTTCCGACTTGGGTTGGCGGCCGCGAGGGGATCGCCACCCCCTCCCGGCTCGCGCACAGCGCGCTCTCTCCGACCTCCCCCTTTCCGGGGGAGGTGAAGAGCGCAAGCGGCTCGGCACCGCTCCCAAACCTCAATTCCCGCGATCGAGCAGCCGGCGCGCGATCACCTGGGCCTGGATCTCCGCCGCGCCTTCGAAAATGTTGAGGATGCGCGCGTCGCACAGCACGCGCGAGACCGGATATTCCAGGGCGAAACCGTTGCCGCCGTGGATCTGCACGGCGTTGTCGGCGGCCGCCCAGGCGACGCGCGCGGCGAGCAGCTTGGCCATGCCGGCCTCGAGATCGCAGCGCCGGCCGGAATCCTTCTGGCGCGCCGCGTAATAGGTGATCTGACGTGCCAGCATCAGCTCCGCCGCCATCATCGCGAGCTTGTCGGCTACGCGCGGAAACCGGATCAGCGGCTCGCCGAACTGCGCGCGTTCCTCGGCGTAGCGCAGCGCCAGCTCCATCGCCGATTGCGCCACTCCGACCGCGCGCGCCGCCGTCTGGATCCGCGCCGATTCGAAGGTCTGCATCAGCTGCTTGAATCCCTCGCCCTCGACGCCGCCCAGCAGATTCTGCGCTTTGACTTCGAAGCCGTCGAAGCCGATCTCGTATTCCTTCATGCCGCGATAGCCGATGACCTCGATCTCGGTCCCGGACATTCCCGGCGCCGGGAACGGATCTGCATCGCTGCCGCGCGGTTTTTCCGCCAGCAGCATGGAAAGTCCGCGATAGCCCGGCTCTTCGGGATTGGTGCGCACCAACAGCGTCATCAGATCGGCGCGCACCGGATGCGTGATCCAGGTCTTGTTGCCGTAGACCTTGTAGACGGCGCCCGCGCGCACCGCCCGTGTCTTGAGCGAAGCGAGGTCGGAGCCGACGTTGGGCTCGGTGAACACCGCGGTCGGCAGCACCTCGCCCGAGGCGATCTTCGGCAGCCACTTGCGCTTCTGCTCCTCGGTGCCGCCGCCGAGAATGAGCTCCGCGGCGATCTCCGAGCGCGTGCCGAGCGAGCCGACGCCGATATAGCCCCGCGCCAATTCCTCGGAGACGACGCACATCGATTCCTTGCCCAGGCCCATCCCGCCGTATTCCTCCGGAATGGTGAGGCCGAACACGCCGAGCTCCGCCATGTGGGTGACGATTTCGAGCGGGATATAGCGGTTCGAAAGATGCCAGCCGTGGGCGTGGGGCACGACCTCGCTCTCGGTGAATTTTCGCATTTCCTCGCGGATCGCTTCGAGCGTGTCGTCGAGACCGTGATCCAGCACCAGCGAACCGCCGCCCCGCATCAGCTCGACGAGGCGCGCGCGGTTCTGCGCATTGTTGCCGCTGGCGATCCAACGCTCGATTCCGGGCGTCACCCGCGCCGCGATTTGCGCGCTCCCCAGGCCGAGATCGGCGGGCCGGACGATCTCGCCTTGGCTGATCGGGATGCCGCCGATGGCCTGCGCGAGGTATTCGCCGACACCCACGCGGACCGCCAACGTTTCGAGCTCGCCCAATCGCCCGGCATCGCGCATGCGCTCGGCGTAGGCTGCAAGCTGCCGCACCGCCTCCACATAGGTCGCGAGCCAGGCAAGGCCGTGGGTGGCGCGCTGCTCGCGGTCCAAAATCCGGCTCGACACGTGCCCGGCCGGCGACACCCGCGCGCGCACCGCCAGCGTAGCGTCGGCCAACAGCGCCTCGAGCGCCGCGGTCGCATCCTGAGCCATTTCCACCGGGTCGGCGGCGGTATCGCTGCGGGCATGGGTCAGGGACATCGGTGTCTCCCTCGGAAGCGGCAGCGGGGCCGCAACGAGATGGGACGTAGGGCGCTCCAAACTACGCGTGCACTGCACAAAAGCAAAACCATTTCGCTGGACTTTGGTGCCGGAGCGGCGCCAAAACGGCGGCCCTTGCCAATCCCCCGCCGATTGGCGATTGGAGGTTTCCTGGCGGCGGCCGAGGGTGTTCCGTGGGGTTCCTGCGCCACAGCTATCGCGTTGTGATCGACGCTTACTGGCTGTTCCAGGACGACGACGGCTGGGCGATCGCCAGCCACATCGCGCTTTCCGCGCTGATGGCGCTGTTCCCGTTCCTGATCGTGCTCACCGCGTTTGCGGGAGTGGTCGGCTCGCAAGCGCTGGCCGACACCGCGGCACAGATTCTGCTCGAAGCCTGGCCCAAGGAGGTCGCCGGGCCGATCACCAGCGAGATCAACAGCGTGCTCACCGAGGCGCACAGCGGGGTGGTGACGATCGGCGTGGCGCTGGCGGTGTATTTTTCCTCGAGCGGCGTCGAGAGCCTGCGCATCGGCCTCAACCGCGCTTACGACATCAAGGAGTCGCGCAGCTGGTGGCTGCTGCGGCTCGAATCGATCGCCTACGTGCTGATCGGCGCGGTGGCGCTGATCGCGCTGTCCTTCTTCGTCATTCTCGGTCCGCTGATCTTCAACAAGATGCTGCGCTACGCGCCCTGGCTCGCGCCGTTCGAGAACATGGTGACGTTCGCCCGCCTCGGCGCGGCGAGCCTGGTTCTGATCATCACGCTGGTGCTCATCCATCTGTGGCTGCCGGCGGGCCGGCGCCGGCTCTGGGAGATCGCTCCCGGCATCGTTGCCACTCTGCTGCTTTGGCTTGCCGGCGGCGCCCTGTTCGGCCGGTATCTGGCGGATTTCGCCGACACCTATGTGACCTATTATGCCGGCCTCGCCTCGGCGATGATCGCGCTGGTGTTCCTGTATTACTCGGCCTGCATCTTCCTTTACGGCGGCGAGCTCAACGCCGTGCTGCGGCGCTTCCGCGAGTTCGGCGAAACCATGCCGGAGCAATAGCGTCTCGGATCTGCAGGTTCAGGGAGGGTAACTGTCGGATAAAACCGACAGAGCGCGATATCATCCTCCGCCGCTCGCCTCCAACACGTCGTCGAAACTGCGCAGGCCCGGGCGCGGCGCGTTGACCAGCACCGCCATGTTGCCGGGCTTGTGCTGGTTCTTCCACATCTTGGTGTGTGCGAGCGGGATCTGCTCCCACGCAAAAACGTCGCTCGTGCACGGGTCGATGCGCTGGTCGAGCACGAACTGGTTGGCGGCGCTCGCCTGCTTGAGATGCGCGAAATGCGAGCCCTGGATGCGTTTTTGGCGCATCCAGACGTAGCGCGCATCGAAGGTGATGTTGTAGCCGCTGGTGCCGGCGCAGAACACCACCATGCCGCCGCGCTTGACCACCAGGGTGGAGACCGGGAACGTCTGCTCGCCGGGGTGCTCGAACACGATGTCGACGTCGCGTTTTCCCGTGACGTCCCAGATCGCCTTGCCGAACTTGCGCGCCTCGCGCACCCAGGCATCGTATTCGGGCGAGTTCACCTTGGGCAGCTGGCCCCAGCAGTTGAAATTCTTGCGGTTGATCACGCCCTTGGCGCCGAGCTGCATCACGTAATCGCGCTTGCTCTCGTCGGAGACGATGCCGATGGCGTTGGCGCCGGAGGCGGCGGCGAGCTGCACGCCGAACACGCCGAGCCCGCCGGAGGCCCCCCACACCAGCACGTTGTCGCCGGGTTTCAGCGCATGCGGCGGATGGCCGAACAGCATGCGGTAGGCGGTCGCCAGCGTCAGCGTATAGCTCGCGGATTCTTCCCAGGTCAGGTGCCGGGGTTTTGGCATCAATTGCCGCGACTGCACCCGGCAGAACTGGGCGAACGAGCCGTCCGGCGTCTCGTAGCCCCAGATGCGCTGCGAGGGCGAGAGCAACGGATCGCCGCCATTGCACTCCTCGTCGTCGCCGTCGTCCTGATTGCAATGGACGATGACCTCGTCGCCGACCTTCCAGCGCCGCACCTTGTCGCCGATCGCCCAGACCACCCCGGACGCGTCCGAGCCGGCCACGTGGAACGGATTCTTGTGGACGTCGAGGGGCGAGATCGGCTGGCCGAGCCCCGCCCATACGCCGTTGTAATTGACGCCGCCGGCCATGACGAACAGCAGCACCTCGTCCTCGCCGATCGGCCAAGTCGGCACCACCTCGACTTGCATCGAGCTTTCCGGCGGCCCGTGGCGCTCCTTGCGGATCGCCCACGCATACATGCGTTCCGGAATATGGCCGAGCGGCGGGATTTCGCCGATCTCGTAGAGGCTTCGCGCCGCCGCCTGCGGCGTCTTGAGTTTTGCAACAGCCGTCATGCCCGTTCTCCTAAAAAGAGTGGGCCTTGCCGTGAAGGTGATGCCCGGCAGTCTGGCGCAAACCATGCTGCGATGCAACACCAAGTGGAAAACGCCTGCACGGGGTATTTCGCTTCCCGCGCGACAGCCGCGGCGCGTCCGGCTATGATGCTTCGTTGCAATGCAACAAGCCGCCAAGCGGCGATGGAAGCCGGGTTCGAAGACCTAACGGAGGGAATGGTCGTCATGGAGCAACATACTTTGATCGTCGCCCTGGTGGTTGGCCTCATCGCGGGCTGGCTCGCCGGCCAGATCATGAGGGGTGCTGGCTTCGGTCTCATCGGCGATATTGTGGTCGGCGTGATCGGCGCGTTCATCGGCGGTTGGATTTTCCAGGCGGCCCACATCCCCCTTCATATCAACTTTTGGGTCGACAGAATCATCCCGGCGCTTGTCGGCGCGGTGGTGCTCCTCCTCATCCTGAGGTTGGTCAGACGATAGAGCGGCGCCGGAAACGGACTGGGTCGGAAATCGATGCACGACAAGCCCTGGATCTTTCGGACTTACGCGGGCCATTCGAACGCGGCCGAGTCGAATGCGCTCTACCGCAAGAATTTAGCCAAGGGCCAGACCGGGCTCTCGGTCGCTTTCGATCTGCCGACGCAGACCGGCTACGATTGCGACCATGCGCTCGCCCGAGGCGAAGTCGGAAAAGTAGGCGTGGCGATCTCGCACCTCGGCGACATGCGCATGCTGTTCGAGAACATTCCGCTCGGCGAGATGAACACCTCGATGACCATCAACGCCACGGCCGCCTGGCTGCTGGCGCTCTATATCGCGGTGGCGGACGAGCAGGGCGTAGACCGCCGCGCCCTGCAGGGCACCACCCAGAACGACATCATCAAGGAATAT
>VAZU01000028.1:1619-15407 GCA_005884745.1 Alphaproteobacteria bacterium | reverse complement strand
GCGCGAGAAGCTGCGTCAGCGCGAGCGGGAACGGCTGGCGCGCGGAGAAAAGGCCAGTCTGCGGCAATCGCCCAAGCAATACATGAAAACCGTGGTGGAGCGCTTCAACCTGGCGAAATGGCTGGGTCAGCAGGAGGCGCGGGAAAAGCTGATCCAGGCCGGCTACCGCGGCCAGGCGGCCTATATCACCTATCTGTTCTTCCGGATGGTGGCGCCGGTCGCGATCCTGATCTTCTCGCTGTTCTACCTGTTCGTGGTGGTCGATGTCGAGCAGCCGGCCCTGATCAAGATCGCGGTCTGCCTGATCGCCGCCTATTCCGGCGTGCACGTTCCTTCGCTCTACCTGCAGAACAAGATCACCCGGCGGCAGCTCTCGATCAAGCGCGCGTTTCCCGACGCGCTGGATCTGCTGCTGATCTGCGTGGAATCCGGCATGTCGGTCGAAGCCGCGTTCCGCAAGGTCGCCCAGGAGATCGGCACGCAGTCGATTCCGCTGGCCGAGGAATTCACGCTGACGACCGCCGAGCTTTCCTATCTGCAGGACCGCCGTCAGGCCTATGAGAACCTGGCAAAGCGCGTCAACCTCGAGGGCGTCAAGGCGGTATGCGTCGCGCTGCAGCAGGCCGAGCGCTACGGCACTCCGCTCGGCCAGACCTTGCGGGTCATGGCGCAGGAGAACCGCGACATGCGCATGATGGAGGCGGAGAAGAAGGCTGCCGGCCTGCCGCCCAAGCTCACCGTGCCGATGATCCTGTTCTTCCTGCCGGTGCTGTTCGTGGTCATCCTCGGGCCCGCGGCGATCCGGGTGCTCTCGATGCCGTAATGGCGGCGGGAGGCCGCGGCACGAGGCCGTGCCGAGAAATCCCTACGATCCGCTCGACGCCGCCGCGACGGCGCTGGTGCGGCCGAGCTTCTTCCAGTCGCTCTTGCCCGAGAGCATCTCGCGCAGATAGGCGACGTTGGCGGCGGCCGCCTCGGGCGGCAGGTCGGCGCGGGCGATCTCCTCCGCCTCCTGATAGCGGCCCTGCAATCCGACCACCAGCGCCAGATTCTGGCGCACGCGCCCCTCGGCGTCGGGCCGTGCCGCCGCGCGGCGGAGAATGGTCTCGGCCTGCTTGAGATCCTTGGCAAGCGCGTAGGACAAGCCCAGGTTCGAGAGCACCGCGGGATTCTCGGGAGCGAGCTTCAGGGCGCTGGCGTAATAGCGGCGCGCTTCCTCGTGCCGCCCCATCTGGTCGAGCACCGCCCCTTGCACCGACAGGAGGCGCCAGTCCGGCTGATCCGGCGTGTGCGCCCGGCCCAGGATCTCGAACGCCTGGGCATAATTGCCGGCGTCGGCCAGCGCCCTGCCGTAGGCGCCGAGCACGGCCTTGTTGCTGGGATGCTTGATCGAGGCCTGCTCCAGCACCGCCGAGGCTTGGGCGCGCTCGCCGATGGCGCGCAGCGCCGCCGCATACCTGATGGCGGCGTCGGGATTGCCCGCATTGGCGCGGTAGAGCGCGCCGGCGGCGTCGAGCTCCCGGCGCGGCTCGCCATCGTTCGGGGCGCCGACGGGAAGCGACGAGGCAAGTCCCACGCTGCCCGTCGTGTCCGCACTCGTCGTCGGGTGCATCGTCTGGCAGCCCGCCGCGGCCACGGCAAGGAACGCGAGCGCGAGCGCGGGCGGACCAAACGGCCGCGGGCACAGAAATGGGGCCATGATCTCGTCCCACCCGGGCGAGCAGACGCGCCGCCGGGCAGGTCGAGCAATAATCCGTTAACCCTAATACCCGGTTAACCGACCGGGTCGCCCGCTTTCCCGCGATCGGACGCCGTGTTAGAGGGCGAGCCTCGCCACGGGAAATCTCCATGCATCCGGCCTTCGCGACGCGCAGCGGGACCGCCGTCCCGATCTGGTTCGTCACCGATGCGACCTGGCCGGCGCTGCGGCATGCCCTCGATGCGCCCGCGCGAAGCTTCGCCGACGCGTCCGGCTTCGAGCCGAAGCCGGCGCAATGCCTGCTGCTCCCGGGAGCCGGCGGAATTTCGGGCGTGCTGTTCGGGCTCGAGCCGGCCGGGAAGCCGCCAGGAGACCCGTTTCTGGCGGGGCGGCTGCCCGCGCTGTTGCCGGCCGGGACCTATCGGTTCGGCAATTCGCCCCCGGACAGCCGGCTTGCCGCACTCGCCTTCGCACTCGGGTCCTACCGGTTTGCGCGCTACCGCAAAGCGGAGGCAAAGGAGATCCGGCTCGAGCTGCCTGAAGGCGTCGACGGCGCCGAGCTTTCCCGCATCGTCGAGGCGGTCGCGCTCGCCCGCGATCTCGTCAACACGCCGGCGAACGATCTCGGCCCGGCCGAGCTCGAAGCGGCCGCGCGGGCGCTTGGTGCGCGTCACGGCGCGGCGGTGCGCACGATCGTCGGCGAAGCGCTGCTGGCCGAGAACTTGCCGCTGATCCACGCGGTCGGCCGCGCCTCCTGCCATGCCCCGCGCCTGATCGATCTCACCTGGGGCGACGCCGCGGCGCCCAAGGTCACGATCGTCGGCAAGGGCGTCACCTTCGACACCGGCGGGCTCGACATCAAGCCCGAGAGCGCGATGCTGATCATGAAGAAGGACATGGGCGGCGCCGCCAGCGCGCTGGCGCTCGCCCATATGGTGATGGATCGCGGGCTCAAACTGCGGTTGCGCGTGCTCGTCCCGGCGGTCGAGAACGCGATCTCGGGCTCGGCGTTCCGGCCGCTCGACATCTATCCCTCGCGCAACGGGCTTTCGGTGGAGATCGGCAATACCGACGCGGAGGGCCGGCTGGTGCTCGCCGACGCGCTGGCGCTGGCGGACGAGGAAGCGCCCGAGCTCGTGTTCGATCTCGCGACGCTCACCGGCGCCGCCCGGGTCGCACTCGGGCCCGACTTGCCGCCGTTCTACACCGAGGACGATGCGCTTGCGGCCGAGCTCCTGGCCTGCGCGGCGGTCGAGAACGATCCGCTGTGGCGCATGCCGCTGTGGCGCGGCTACGAGCCGATGCTGGAATCCAAGATCGCGGACATCAAGAGCACCGGCACCGGCGGCTTCGCGGGCTCGATCACCGCCGCGCTGTTCTTGCGCAAATTCGTCGCGGCGGCGAAAAGCTGGGCTCATTTCGACGTCTATGCCTGGACTCCCGCGGCCAAGCCGGGCCGCCCGGAGGGCGGCGAGTGCCAGGCCGCCCGCGCGCTGTATGCGCTATTGGCCTCCCGCTACGACCATTGATCGCGGCGCTTGCGGCGCGGCGCGCGGGAGAAAATACTCCGCATCCGAAACGATCCCCCTTGCCGTCGGCGCTCGCGCCCGCGGCATCGAAGCGGTCCGGAGGATGCGATGGCGGTCGAGATCCGGCCGGCGCAGGCGCTGAAACTGCTGCACGATTTTTCCTATGCGCTGGTGACCGACCGGCAGCCCGACCTTTCGCCGCGCCAGCTCACGATCCTGCTCACCATCTATCTCGATCCCCCGCCGCACAATGTCCGCGGCCTGGCCAGGAAGCTCAAGGTGACCAAACCCGTGATCACCCGCGCGCTCGACACCATGGGCAAGCTCGGTCTGGTCGCGCGCCGGCGCGACGACGCCGATCGCCGCAACGTGGTGATCCAGCGCACCGTCAAGGGCGCGCTTGCGGTCGAGCAGCTCGGCGATCTCCTGGTGCGCACCGCCAAGGGACTTTCGCGGTGACGCATTTCGATCCGCGGCTGACCGCGGCCCGGCCCGACCTCGCCGCCCGGCATCTGCAGGGGAAAGTCGAAGCGGCGCGGTTCGTCGAGGGCGAGCGCTACGAGGTCATCGACGCACAGGCGCCGGTGCGGGGCGCGCCCGCGCCCGACGCTGCGCTCGAGACCGAGGCGCTGATGGGCGAGCACGTCATGATCTACGAAACCACCGAGGAGGGTTTCGCCTGGGGCCAGCTCGAATCCGACGGCTATGTCGGCTGGCTGCCGGCCAATTCGCTCGCGCCGCCCGGTCCCGCACCGACGCATCGGGTCGCGGCGCTCCGCACGCTCATTTTCCCCGGGCCATCGATCAGGCTGGCGCCGCTCGCGGCGCCCTCGCTCGGGGCGCGGCTCGCCGTCGTGCGCGAACAGGATCGCTTCGCCGTGACGGCAGCGGGCGGCTTCGTCCCGGCAGATCATCTCGCGCCGCTGCAGCGCTTCGAATCGGATTTCGTCGCGGTCGCGGAGCGGTTTCGCGGCGTGCCGTATCTGTGGGGCGGCAAGACCAGCCTGGGCCTCGATTGCTCCGGGCTGCTGCAGGTCGCGCTGCAAGCCTGCGGCATTCCCGTGCCGCGCGACACCGACCTGCAGGAACGGGCGCTCGGCGCTGCCGTCGCGCCGGACGCCGCATTCGGCAATCTGCGGCGCGGCGATCTCCTGTTCTGGCCCGGCCACGTGGCGATCGCGCGCGACCGCGACACGCTCGTCCACGCCAACGCCTTTCACATGATGGTCGCGATCGAGCCGACCGCGGACGCCATCGTCCGCATTCGCGCCAGCGGGAGCGAGCTCACGTCGGTGAAGCGACTGTGATTTCTATCTGTTGGAAGCAGACATAGCGGCAGACGCGCTTTCTGCCGCCACGGCAGCGCATGCGGGGTCAACCGGGTCAATCCGGTCGAAAATTAGCGTCCGTCGGGACCCTTCGCCGCGCGTCATCCATTCTCGGTTCGGAGCGGCCGGCATCGGATCACAGCGTCGATGCCAGCATTTGGGTGCGCTGGTCCAATGGTCGTCACCTTGCCGCTCGGCTTCGTGGCGGCGGGGGCGCCGCGATTTCCGGGCCGAAGGACGCCGCGACCCTGAATTGGATGGTACTCTGCACGCCGTGCCGCCGGCGTTTTGGGGCGATGGAGGTGCGAATGACGAGGTCGCGCTGGATCAACGCCTTGATGACCGTGGTGGTGCTCGGACCGGTCGCCGTTGTTGCCACGTTGGGCGCCGATGCCCTGGGTGCGGGGGAGACCAGCTTGACGCTCTCGCCCAAGGCGCTGGAGGAAATTGCGCAGGTCGAGGCCGAGATCGACCGCATCGAGGCACAGGCGCTCGAGCGGCTAGGCGCGCCGCCGGACAATCAGGTCCAGCAAATCGAGCTGCTCGGCAAGTTGATGCTGTACGACAAGCACCTCTCGGTGAACCGCAATGAAGCTTGTGCTTTCTGCCACATGCCCGAGACGGGTTTCACCGGTCCCGTGTCGGAACTGAACCGGACCACCGGCGCCTATCCCGGTTCGGTGCGCACACGATACAGCGACCGCAAGCCCCAAACGCACGCGTACGCGCCGCTTTCGCCGGTTCTGCACTACAACCCCGGCCAAGGTGATCTAGTCGGCGGCAATTTCTGGGACATGCGTGCGACCGGGCGCCGGTTGGGCAATCCGGCGGCCGAACAGGCGCAGGGGCCGCCGACCAACCCCGTGGAAATGGGCCTGGCCGATATCGCATGTGCGGTTTATCGCGCCTCGCAGCGCCCCTATCGCGCCCTCTTCGAAAGGGTGTGGGGACCGCAGGCATTCGCGGTCGCGTGGCCCAACGACGTGGAGCAGGTCTGTGCCCGGCCGGGGCCCCCATCCGCCGGCGATCTGACGCCGGTCCATCTCAGCGAGCTCGATCGCGGCCGGGTCGGCGCGACGTTCGATCAGATGGCGCAGGCCATCGCCATGTATGAGGCCTCGGCCGAGGTGACGGCCTTTACCTCGAAGTTCGACGCAGTGCTCGCCAACAAGGCGCAGCTTACCCCGCAGGAGCAGGCGGGCTACGACCTGTTCCGCGGCAAGGCCCGATGCAACGAGTGTCACCGCGACGGCGGGCCCGGCGAGGATCCGCTGTTCACCGATTTCACCGCCAGCAATATCGGCACCCCTGCCAATCCGCGGCTTCCTTACTATGCGGAAAATCGCCCCGACGCACTGGGCTATGTCGCCAACCCAGCAGGACCGTCATTCGTCGATGGCGGCGTCGGCAGTTTCCTCACCAAGGGCCATCTGCTCAGCCAACCCTCCGTGGCAGATTCAAGATGGGTCAAGTTCGCGCCGGACAACCAGGCGCGCTTCCAGGTGCCGACGCTGCGCAATGTAGACAAGCGGCCCTATCCAGCCTTTGTCAAAGCGTATGGACACAATGGATATTTCACCAGCCTGAAGGCAATCGTGCATTTCTACAATACGCGGGACGTCCTGCCGCGCTGCCAGCCCAACGACCCCGGCGAAGGTACGACGTGCTGGCCCGCACCCGAGTCGACCGACAACATGAACACCAAAAAAATGGGGCGGCTGGGCCTGTCGGACGCGGAGGAGGATGCGCTCGTGAGCTTCATGCAGACGCTGACGGACGGTTTCATGCCTCGGTAAGGTGCGTCGCTCGGCGCGTCGGCGTTGAGAGGGAAAAATATGCCGCGACCTGTGAGATCGGTTTCTTGTGCGCCTCGAGATCAGATCTCTTGCTGTGCTCAATATCCCGCCGTGCGGTCGACCACGTGCTCGAGCGGCAGCCCGCGCTCGAAGCGCTCGATCTGCGTGAGCACGTTCCGGGCGAGCGCGCGCGGGTCGGAGACGGCGGCATTGTGCGGCGTGATGATCACGTTCGGATGATTCCACAGCGGGCTCTCGCGCGGCAGCGGCTCGGTCGGGAACACGTCGAGGCTCGCGCCCGCGAGCGAACTCTCCTCGAGCGCAGCGAGAATATCGGCGTCGACCTGCAGCATTCCCCGCCCCGCATTGATCAGATAGGCGCCGCCGAGCGCGCCGTCGCGCTTGAGCTTGCGCAACAATGCCAGGTTCAGAATGCCTTCGGTCGCCGGCGTGTGCGGCAACAGGCAGACCAGGATCTCGGTGCGGGCGAGAAATGCGTCGAGGCCGTTCTTGCCGTGGAACGTCTCGATGCCGGCGAGTGATTTTTCGGTGCGGCTAAACCCCGCCATCCGAAAGCCGATCCGGGCCAGCAGTTCGGCGGCTTCGCGCCCGAGCACGCCGAGCCCCAGGATCCCCACAGCGACTTCGCTCGCCGCGGGCTGCGCATGCTCGTGCCAGATTTTTTCGCGCTGCTGCGCCCGGTAGAGCCGCAAGCGGCGATGATGCAGGAGTACGTGCAGAACCACGTACTCGCTCATCCGCGCCGTGAGATCCCGGTCCACCACGCGGACGAGAGGCACCGCCGGCAGCAGCGGATCGCCGATGAGGTGATCGACGCCGGCGCCGAGCGAGAAGATCGCCTTCAGATGCGGGAATTGCGCGAAAAGGCCCGGCGGCGGCTTCCAGGTGCACACATAGCCGACCTCGGCGGGATTGCAGGCGCGGTCGGGCCAGATTCTCACTTCGCGGCGCGGCGCCAGCGCCAAAAATCGCGCCTGCCATTCCGCCGGATCCCATCCGGCTCCGGTCATGGCCAGCAGGATCGCCGACATGCCGCCCGCCCCCGGGGAATCATCTATTGCGCCACCACGCCCTCGGCGGCGGTCTCGAGGTTGAACGCGGCCGCGAACAGCGCGCGGGTGTAGTCGGTCTTCGGCCGCGCGAACAGCTCGGCGGCCGGACCCTCCTCCACGACCTTGCCGTGGCGCATGACCACGACGCGGCTCGCCAGCGCCGCCACCACGCGCAGATCGTGCGAGATGAACAAATAAGTGAGCTCGCGGCGTTTCTGCAGCGCGCGCAACAGATCGACGATCTGCGCCTGGATCAGCATGTCGAGCGCGCTGGTCGGCTCGTCGAGCACGATGAAGGTCGGCTCGAGCACCAGCGTGCGCGCCACCGCGATGCGCTGGCGCTGGCCGCCGGAGAACTCGTGCGGATAGCGGAACCGCGTTTCCGGATCTAGCCCGACCTCGACCAGCGCCCGGATCACCCGCTCCTCGCGCTCCGCCTTCGGCATGCCGGGGTGATGTACCCACAGGCCTTCCTCGATGACGTCGGAGAGCGACATGCGCGGCGAGAGCGAGCCGTAGGGATCCTGGAACACGATCTGCATGTCGCGCCGGAACCGCAGCATGCCCTTGAACTTGAGCCCCTGCAGCGGCTTGCCCATGAACACGATCGGGCCCTGCGAGGAGATCAGCCGCAGGATCGCGAGGCCCAGCGTGGTCTTGCCGGAGCCGGATTCGCCGACGACGCCGAGCGTCTCGCCCTTGCGCACCTCGATGCTGACCCCGTCGACCGCCTTGATGTGGCCGACCGTGCGCCGCAAAAACCCGCGGCGGACCGGGAACCACACCTTGAGGTCATCGGCGCGAATCACCGCCGGGGCGCCCGGCTGCAGCGGCGCGGGATCGGGCTTCGGCTCGGCCGCGATCAGCTCGCGCGTATAGGGATGCTGCGGATCGGCGAACACGTCGGCAACCGCGCCCTGCTCCACGATCCGGCCCTGGCGCATCACGCAGACGCGCTCGGCGGTCTTGCGCACGATGCCGAGATCGTGGGTGATGAACAGCACCGCCATGCCGAGCCGCGCCTGCAGATCCTTGATCAGCTTGATGATCTGCGCCTGCACGGTGACGTCGAGCGCGGTCGTGGGCTCGTCCGCGATCAGCAGGTCGGGCTCGTTGGCGAGCGCGAGCGCGATCATCACGCGCTGGCGCTGGCCGCCGGAGAGCTGGTGCGGATAGCTCGCCAGCCGCGATTGCGGATCGGGAATGCCGACCTGGGCGAGCAGCTCGACGACCCGCGCCCGCGCCGCCCCCCCGGACACGCCGGCGTGCAGCTCCAGCACTTCGGCGATCTGCCGCTCGACCGTGTGCAGCGGGTTGAGCGAGGTCATCGGCTCCTGGAACACGATGGTGATGTCGTTGCCGCGCACGTGGCGGATCTCGCGCTCCGATAGCTTCATCAGCTCGCGGCCCTTGAAGCGGATCGAGCCCGAGGGATGCCGCGCCGAGCCGGGAAGCAATTTGAGGATCGACAGCGCGGTGACCGACTTGCCGGACCCGGATTCGCCGACCAGCGCCACGGTCTCGCCCGGCTTGATGTCGAACGAGACGCGGTCGGCCGCCAAGAGCTCGCGCTCGCCCTGGCGGAATGCGACGGAGAGGTCGCGGACCTCGATCAGCTTCTCGGCGGAGCCCGTCATTGCGGTCATGCGAACGCCTTCCTGGGGTCGAACGCATCGCGCACCGCCTCGCCGATGAAGATCAGCAGCGAGAGCATGATGGCGACCGCGAAGAACCCGGTGAGCCCGAGCCAGGGCGCCTGCACGTTGGCCTTGCCCTGCGAGAGCAGCTCGCCGAGCGAGGGCGAGCCCGGCGGCAGCCCGAAGCCCAGGAAATCGAGCGCCGTCAGGGTCATCACCGAGGAGGAGAGGATGAACGGCAGGAACGTCATGGTCGCCACCATGGCGTTGGGCAACAGATGCCGGAACATGATTTTCGCATTGGAGACGCCGAGGGCGCGCGCGGCCTGAACGTATTCGAAATTGCGCCCGCGTAGGAACTCGGCGCGCACCAGCCCGACCAGCGACACCCAGGAGAACAGCAGCAAAATCCCGAGCAGCACGAAGAAGCCCGGCACCAGCACCGAGGAGATGATCAGCAGCAGATAAAGCGAGGGAATCGAGGTCCAGATCTCGATGAAACGCTGGAACAGGAGATCGGTCCAGCCGCCGAAATAGCCCTGCACGGCTCCGGCCGCCACGCCGACGATCGAGGAGATCACGGTCAGCACCAGCCCGAACAGCACCGAGATGCGGAAGCCGTAGATCAGCCGCGCCAGCACGTCGCGGCCCTGGTCGTCGGTGCCGAGCCAGTTCCACTCGAGGTCGGCGCAGCCTCTCAGCCCTTTGCGCTCGACCACCGGCTGACACTCTTTCTCGGTGAGCAGCCAGGTCGGCTTCGACGGCGCCGGGGTGGGCAGATCGAGATTGTGGGTGTCGTAGGAATAGCGGATCGGCGGCCACACCATGTAGCCGGCGCTGTCGGAAATCAGCTTCTGCACGTAAGGATCGCGATAATCCGCCGCGGTCTCGAACTCGCCGCCGAACGCGGTCTCGGTATAGGTGAACAGTGCCGGGAAATAATACTGACCGGCGTATTTCACCAGAAACGGCTTGTCGTTGGCGATGAACTCCGCGAACAGCGAGAGCAAGAACATCGCCGCGAACAGCCACAGCGACCAGTAGCCGCGGCGGTTCGCCTTGAAATTCTGCCAACGCCGCTTGTTGATCGGCGAGATGCGGATCCCGCCGGCACGCGGCGGCGCGGCGACGCCGAGCGGGGTGATGCCGCTCGTCTCCTGCACCTTCGGGCTGATCGTCGCATCCATTTCAGACTTCCCGGGTCTCGAAATCGATGCGCGGATCGACCCAAGTATAGGTGAGATCGGAGATCAGATTCACGGCGAGCCCGATCAGCGAAAAAATGTAGAGCGTGGCGAACACCACGGCGTAGTCGCGGTTGAGCACGCTCTCGAAGCCGAGCAGGCCGAGCCCGTCGAGCGAGAAGATGATCTCGATCAGCAGCGAGCCGGAGAAGAACGCATGGACGAATGCGCCGGGGAACCCGGCGATGACCAGCAGCATGGCATTGCGAAAGATGTGGCCGTAGAGCACCTGGTGCTCGCTGCAGCCCTTGGCGCGGGCGGTGAGCACGTACTGCTTGCGGATCTCGTCGAGGAACGAGTTCTTCGTCAGCATGGTCATCGTGGCGAAGGCGCCGAGCGACATGGTGAGGATCGGCAGGGTGAGGTGCCAGAAATAATCGAGAATCTTGCCCCACCACGGCAGGCTGTGCCAATTTTCCGAGGTGAGGCCGCGCAACGGGAAGAAGTCGAAGAACGAGCCGCCGGCGAACAGCACGATCAGCAGAATGGCGAACAGAAATCCGGGAATGGCGTAACCGACCACGATGACCCCTGAGGTCCAGGTGTCGAACCGCGAGCCTTCGCGGATCGCCTTGCGGATGCCGAGCGGGATCGAGATCAGATAGGTCAAGAGCGTCATCCAGATGCCGAGTGACATCGAGACCGGGAGCTTCTCCTTGATCAGATCGAGCACGCGAACGTCGCGGAAATAGCTCTTGCCGAAATCGAACCGGCTGAAGTTCCACAGCATCAGGAGGAAGCGCTCGTAGGCCGGCTTGTCGAAACCGAACTGCTTTTCCAGGCTCTTGATGAATTCCGGATCGAGCCCCTGGGCGCCGCGATATTTGGAGTTGATCACCTCGGATCCGGCCGCGCCCTGGAACTGATTGCGGGCCGCAAAATCGCCGCCCGCCGATCCCGAGATGCGCGAGGTCGCGCCGGTATCCTGGCCGCTGATCTTGGCGATCATCCGCTCGACCGGGCCGCCCGGCGCGAACTGCACCACCAGGAACGACACCAGCATGATCCCGAGCAGCGTCGGGATCATGAACAGGATGCGTCGGGCGATGTAAGCGCTCATCTCCTCGGTCCGATCGGCGCCGGCTCAGCCGGCGCGCTCGAGTTTCGCGGCCTTGCCGCGATCGTACCACCAGGTCTCGGGAACGCCGCGCGCGTAGCGCGGATTTGCCGCAGGCCGCGCGAACACGTCCCAATAGGTGTACCAATGCGTCGGCTTGTACCAGTGCGGAATCCAGTATCGCCCGCAGCGGATGACGCGGTCGAGCGCCCGGCAGGCGCTCACCATCGCGGCTCGCGTGTCGGCCCCGATGATCTTGTCGATCAGGGCGTCGATCACCGGATCGGCGATCCCGGCGAGGTTCTGCGAGCCCTTCAGCGTCGCCGCGGCGGAAGACAAATACGAGCGCAGCGAATCGCCTGGCGTCGTCGAGAAGCTGAAACGCTCGACCGTGATGTCGAAATCGAACTGGTCGACGCGGGCGCGATATTGCACCGGGTCGACCAGCCGCAGCGTGGCCTCGATGCCGAGCACGCCGAGATTCTTGATGAACGGCATGTGGTGCGGTTCGAGCCCGGGCTCGTCGATCAGGAATTCGATGGCGATTGGCTCGCCGCGCGCGTTGACCCGCTTGCCACCCTTCACCGCCAGGCCGGCTTGCTGCAACAGCTGGTTCGCCTTGCGCAGCAGGCTGCGGTCCTGGCCGGAACCGTCGGAGACCGGCGGCACGAAGGGCTCGCCGAATACTTCCTCCGGCAGGGTGCCGCGGAACGGCTCGAGCAGGGCAAGCTCTTCCGGACCGGGCTTGCCGGCCGCCATCATGTCGGAATTCTGGAACACCGAATGGGTGCGCTCGTAGGAGCCGTACATGATGGTCTTGTTGGTCCATTCGAAGTCGAAGGCGTCGATCAGCGCTTCGCGCAGGCGGGAATCCTTGAACTTCTCCCGCCGGGTGTTGATGAACCAGCCCTGCGCGCCCGAAGGCGTGTCGTCGGGCATCACTTCCCGCTTCACGCGTCCGTCGCGGATCGCCGGGAAGTCGTAGCGCGTCGCCCAGATCCGCGAAGTGAATTCCTCCCGGAACAGATAGTTCTTGGCGGTGAAGCCCTCGAAGGCGACGTCGCGGTCGCGGTAGTACTCGAAGCGAACCACGTCGAAATTGTTGTGGCCGCGCGCAACGGGCAGCTCGGCGCCCCACCAGTCCGCGACCCGCTCGTACTCGATGAAACGCCCGGGCTCGAAGCGGCCGACCTTGTAGGGGCCGGAGCCGAGCGGCACCTCCAGGCTGGTCTCGTCGAACGTGCGGCCGGCATAATAGGCGCGGGAGAAGATCGGCAGCGTGGCGAGGAACAGCGGCACGTCGCGCGCGCGCTTGTCGGCGAACCGCACGACCAGCGTTGCCGCATCCGCGGCCTGCGCGCCCTCGAAATCGCGCAGGAACTGCCGGATGATCGGGTGTCCCTTGGCTTTGAGAGTCGTGAGCGAGAACGCCGCGTCGTGCGCCGTGAGCGGCGAGCCATCGTGGAATCGCGCCGCCTCGCGCAACAGGAATTTGTAGGTGCGCCGGTCTGGCGAGATGCGCACGGCGCGGGCGGCGAGCCCATAGACCGCGTCCGGCTCGTCGGCCGCGCGCGCCATCAGGCTGGCGAACGTCAGCTCCATCCCCTGCGCGCCGTCGCCCTTGAGGATATAGCTGTTGAGCGAATTGAAGGTGAGGAAGGATTGGTTGTATTGCCGCTCCGGACCGACCTGGGAAAACATACCGCCCTTCGGCGCGTGCGGATCGGCGTAGTCGAGATGCGCAAAATCCGCCGGATATTTGAGGTCGCCGAACGCGGAGAGCCCGTGAGTCTCGATCTCGCCGCCGGCTTCGATCGCCGCCGCGCGCCGCGCGGGCGCGAGCGCAAGGACGGGCGCGTGAGCGTCCGCCCGGCGCCAGACCGCCGGGCCGGCATGCGGTCGAGCCCGCCGCGCACTAGCGCGTCCCGACCTTGGTGGCGCGATCGCTGTCCCACCACCAGACCCCGGGGAAATCCGGCTCGTTGTGGCGCGGCAGCCGCTGCGGCCTGCCGAACCGGTCCCAGCGTGCGGTTCGCGCCTTGTCATAGGTCCATTGCGGCACGACGTAGAAATTCCACAACAGCACGCGATCGAACGCCCTGGTGGCGGCAACGAGCTCGGCGCGGTCCTTGGCGAAGATGACGCGGCCGATGAGCGCGTCGACCGCTTCGTTCTTGATGCCGATGAGATTGCGCGACCCGGGCATGTCGGCCGCCTGGGATCCCCAATAGCCGCGCTGCTCGTTGCCCGGCGAGAGCGATTCCCCCCACGACGCGATGATCATGTCGTAATCCCATTGCCGCAGCCGGTTCTGGTACTGGACCTCATCGACGGTGCGGACGCTTACGGCCATGCCGAGCCGCTCAAGCGAGGGCCGGTAGAACAGCACGATGCGTTCGTAGCTCGGATCGTCGACCAGGATCTC
>VAZU01000028.1:0-1596 GCA_005884745.1 Alphaproteobacteria bacterium | reverse complement strand
TGCTCGCCGGTCGCGGCATTCACCAGCTTGCGGTCGCGAATCTCGTAGCCGGCTTCCTTCAGCAGTTTCAGCGCTTCGCGCAGGTTGGCCCGCACCGCTTCCGCGTTGCCCGCGACCGGGTTGGTGTACGGCGTCGCGAACAGCTCCGGCGGAATCTTGGGGCGGACGGTCTCGAGAATCTCCAGCTCCTGGCCCTCCGGGATGCCCGACGAAGCGAGCTCGGTGCCGTCGAAATAGCTGGAGATCCTGCGGTACTGGCCATAGAAGATCTGCTTGTTCATCTCCTCGAAATCGAACGCGAAATTGAACGCGCGGCGCAGGCGCGGATCCTTGAACTTGTCGCGCCGGATGTTGAAGGCGAATGCCTGCATCACCCCGCGGCTGCGCATCGGAAATTCTTCGATGACGACCCGCTTGTCGCGCACCGCGGGAAAATCGTAAGCCGTGGCCCAGTTCTTGGCGCTGTTCTCGGTGCGCCAGTCGATCTGATCGCCCTTGAAGGCTTCGAGCGCGACCGTAGAGTCCCGGAAATACTCGAAGCGCATCTCCTCGAAATTGTTCTGCCCGACGTTGACGTTGAAACGGTCGCCCCAATAGTCCTTGACCCGTTCGTAGGCGACCGAGCGCCCCGGCACGAAATCCTTGATCCGGTACGGGCCCGCGCCCAGCGGCGGCTCGAGCGTGGTGACGGAAATATCGCGCTTGTTGCCGTTCTTGTCGCTCGCCTGCCACCAAAGCTTGGGCAGCACGGTGAGCTCGCCGACGATCAGCGGCAGCTCGCGATTGCCGGCCGAATCGAACGTGAACGACACCTCGCGCTCGCCGATCCGCTCCGCTTTGACGACGTGCCGGTAATAGGCAGAAAGCTCGGGATCGAGTTTCTTCCACGATTCGAAGGAGAAGATCACGTCCTCGGCCGTCACCGGCGTCCCGTCGTGCCAACGCGCCTCGGGACGCAGGCGGTAGGCGACCCACGAGTGGTCGGGAGGATAGTCGACCGCCTCGGCCAGCAAGCCGTACATCGTCGTCACTTCGTCTTGCGCGCTCGCCAGCAGCCGGTTGTAGATCAGCCCCAGCCCGGCTGCCAGCTGGCCTTTGACGCTCGCCACCGCGACGTTGAAATTGTCGAACGTGCCGAGCGCGCTCAGCCGCACCGTGCCGCCCCTCGGGGCGTCCGGGTTGACGTAGTCGAAGCGCTGGAACCCATCCGGGTAATGCAGATCGCCGAACAGGGAGAGGCCGTGACGCCAGTTTCGCGACAGTCCGGGCGCGGTTTGCGCCGCGCCCGGCAGCGCTTGCAAGATGCCCGCGGCGGGCGCGGCAAGCGCGAGCGAGCCGATGCGCAGGATGGTTCGACGGGTTAGACGCACGGACGGCTCCATGGCCGATGAACGTGAACGCGATGATCCCGCCTATGTCTGCTGCGGCTAGCGGGTCCGCAATGACATCCCGGTGAACCATCTGCCGCCGCGACCGCGCCGGCCCGCAGAATCACCCAGGTCCGGCGTTCACTGGCTCTTCTGACCGGGGGCGGGGCTCGGCGGACTGCCCGGCTGCGGCGGCTGCGACTGGCCCGGTGAAGTGGTCTGCGGCTGC
>VAZU01000027.1:24869-25248 GCA_005884745.1 Alphaproteobacteria bacterium | reverse complement strand
CGCCGGACCCCTGAAGCGTCCGCTCGACCCCACCCAGATCGCTCCGGAAGTCCTGACCGCGGGTAACAATGCGGCTGCCAATCCACCTTCGATGGGTTCGTCCCCTTTCGGACATGCGACGCGGTTGGAGACGATCACCAGCCTCATTGCTACCTCCCGATCCAGGCGAGGGTAGTAACGTTTCAAGCGTGCGCCGGTTCCGGAACTCATGCCGGGTCATATAGGCGTCCAGGGGCGATCCGGCCCGCAGCGCTCCCATGCGACTGCGGCCGCCCGCGCAAGGCGGCTGCGCGCGCAAGATCGTTCTCTGCGGAACCGCCGTTTCGGTCGCGCGTTGTCGTAGTGCACGCTGGCGCGAAATTTCATTCTTCTAGCAAAA
>VAZU01000027.1:0-24845 GCA_005884745.1 Alphaproteobacteria bacterium | reverse complement strand
AAGCATCGGACCATGTGGCGAGTAGCGCTGGCCGCGGCGGCATTGCTGGGATTTGCCATTTCCTCAGCCGAGGCTGCGCATCCCAGCCGCACGACGTGTGCCGACAGGGGTTCCATGTTCTGCGCGCTCTATCGCGGCAACCCTGGGTATTCCGGGCACAAGCTCTCCCATTCGCCCGCACGCCGGCTCGGGGCGAAATCGCGAAACGGTGCCGAATCGGCGGCAAACATCGGCCAAGCGCGCGCGATGAACCCAACTGGAGCAAAGCCGTTCGCCGGAGCGGCGCAGGCCAAATTGCTGGCGGTACGGACCTTCGACCCGTTGGCGAGCGGAAGCGATTCCGGGGAGCTCACGGCGCAGCCGCCTGCGGGGAGCGGAACGCAGCCTTGGCTCACAGCAATTCTGATCGCGCTCGGGGGTAGCGGAATCCTGTCCCTGTTCCTGGCGAAGGCCGCCGAGCTATGAACGGCAGCATCCCTCCCCCGGATCGTCGGCCCGGAAGGTCCGCGAGCTTGCGGCTGCGGCCGGAGCGATGACGCCGGGCCGGTTCATCGGGGCCGCCATGGATGTGAAGGACCAGCGGGCGCCGGGCGCGCCGTGCGGAATTATCGAAACCGATATCCCGGCGCGGCTCGACCGGCTTCCATGGGGGCGATTCCACACGCTCGTCGTCGTCGCGCTCGGCGTCACCTGGATCCTGGACGGACTGGAAGTCACCCTGACCGGGGCGGTCTCTGGCGCGCTCAAGACCAGTCCCGTGCTGCATTTCAGCAATACCGAGGTCGGACTGGCGAGCAGCTTCTACCTGGCCGGCGCGGTGCTCGGCGCGGTGTTCTTCGGCTGGCTCACGGACCGGCTCGGGCGCAGAAAACTGTTCTTCATCACTCTCGCCCTGTATCTCACGGCCACGGCGGCGACCGCGATCTCCTGGGACGTGGCAAGCTTCGCATTCTTCCGCTTCATGACCGGGGCGGGTATCGGCGGCGAATATACCGCCATCAACTCCACCATCCAGGAGCTCACCCCGGCGCGGGTGCGCGGATTCACCGACCTGGTGATCAACGGCAGCTTCTGGATCGGCGCCGCGATGGGCGCAGCCGGTTCCATCGTTCTGCTCGACCCCGCCGTCATCGACCCGGAGCTCGGCTGGCGGCTCGCGTTTCTCATCGGCGCCTTGCTCGCCTTCATCATCCTTTTCATGCGCATGTGGATTCCGGAGAGCCCGCGCTGGCTGATGACGCATGGCCACGCCGATCGCGCCGAGGCGGTGATCGCCGAAATCGAAGAGAGCTTCCGCAAGCGCGGCTACGCGCTTGCGCCGCCGCAGGCGCCGCCGGTGCGGTTGCGTGCCCGAAGCCACACCCCGCTGCGCGAGGTCGCCGTGACCCTGTTCCGGCGCCACCGCCAGCGCGCCCTGGTCGGGCTGAGCCTGATGGCCGCCCAGGCGTTCTTCTACAACGCGATCTTTTTCACCTATGCGCTGGTGCTGACCGATTTTTTCGGCATTGCCGCCGACGCGGTCGGCTGGTACCTCCTGCCCTTCGCGGCCGGGAATTTCCTGGGCCCGCTGCTGCTCGGCCGTCTGTTCGACACGATCGGTCGCAAGCCGATGATCGCGTCTACCTATGCGCTGTCCGGGATCCTGCTCGCCGTCAGCGGATATCTGTTCATGCGAGGCGTGCTTTCGGCACAGATGCAGACGGTCGCCTGGATGGTGATCTTTTTCTTCGCCTCGGCGGCGGCGAGCGCCGCCTATCTCACCGTCAGCGAGACCTTTCCGCTCGAAATCCGGGCGCTCGCCATTGCGTGTTTCTACGCGCTCGGTACCGCCATCGGCGGCATCGGCGGCCCGCTGCTGTTCGGAGCTCTGATCGACACCGGCTCGCGGGCCAGCATTTTCGCCGGCTATCTCTTGGGGTCCGTACTGATGATCGCGGCCGCCATCATCGAGGTGCGCTGGGGGGTCGCGGCGGAGCGCAGGCCGCTCGAAACGGTGGCGCGGCCGTTGGCGTTCGTGGAATGAGCCCATCGCTGGCGGCGGTCCGGCAAGGCGCCGAAACCTGGTTCGGCTTGACCGTGGGCGCGCCGCACGCGTACATGCCCGCCTTCCGATCGAGCGGCGCCGGCGATTGCGGCACACGGCCTTGCCAGGAGCCGGCGCGCTTTGTCGCCAATCCCGGGCTGAGGGAAGTTCCATCTTGTCGCCGAGAGCCAGCAATCCTGCCATGAAGGACATCGTGCCGGGGCTTCCCGCCCCGCCCGCCGAGCTTGCCTTCCTGCTGGATATCGACGGGACGATCCTCGACATCGCCGCAACGCCGCCCGAGGTTCGTGTTCCCAACGGCCTGCCGGAAACGTTGGCGCGGCTCGACCGGCTCAGCGGCGAGGCACTGGCGCTGGTGAGCGGCCGCTCGCTGCAGGACATCGACCGCGTCTTCGCGCCGCTGCGCTTGGCGGCCATCGGCGGCCACGGCGCCGAATTGCGTCCGGCCAAGGAAGGGGCTCCGGTCGCCGGTCGCGCCGCCCCGCTTCCCTCCGGGCTCAGGCAGCGGCTCGCCGGGGTCGCGGCACTGGGAACCGGCATCATCGTCGAGGACAAGGGCTATTCGCTCGCGCTGCACTATCGTCTCGCGCCGAACCTCAAGGACGCCGTCGAGAATGCGGTTGCGGCGATCTGCGCGAAGGCGCCGGCCGGCACGCTCGATGTGCTGCCGGGCAAGGCGGTGATCGAGATCAAGCGTATCGGTTTCGAGAAGGGCGCGGCAGTCCGCGAGCTGATGCGCCGCCCGCCGTTCGCCGGGCGGCGACCCCTCTTCGTCGGCGACGATGTCACCGACGCGAGCGTGTTCGCGGTGCTGCCGGAATTCGACGGCGTCGGCTTTTCGGTCGGACGCATGTTTCCCGGGGTGGCCGGCTGTTTCGCCGCCCCTCGCGATGTGCGCAAATGGCTGGCGCAGATTTCCCGGCTCGAGACAGTCGCAACCCCATGAGGGATTACGGGCTCGACCTCGCCGTCATCGGCAACGGCCGCACCGCCGCACTGGTCGATCCGGACGCGCGGATCGTCTGGTGGTGCTTCCCGCGGTTCGACGGCGATCCGATCTTCTGCCGGCTGCTTTCCGGCGACGAGGAGAAGGGTTTCTCCGACGTCGTGCTCGACCAGATGGTCGACCAGCAATCCGAGTACCTGCGCAACACCGCCGTGGTATCGACGGTGTTGACCGACGCGCGCGGCGGCGCCGTGCGGATCACCGATTTCGCCCCGCGGTTCCCGCGATTCGGCCGGATGTTCCGGCCGCCGCAATTGATGCGCATCATCGAGCCGCTGTCCGGCCTGCCGCGCATCACCATCCGGTTCCGGCCGGCCTGCAATTACGGCGAGCCGATCCAGCACCATTCGATCGGAAGCAATCACATTCGCTATTCCGCCGAGAACAACGTCATCCGCCTCACCACGGATGCTCCGCTGTCGTACATCGAGCGGGAATCCCCCTTCGTGCTGACCCGGCCGGTGCACCTCGCATTCGGCGCCGATGAGCCGTTCCAGGGCGACCTGTTGGCGACGTGCCGGGAATTCTGCGACCGCACCCGCGATTATTGGGTGGACTGGGTCCGCGGTCTGTCGATCTCGTACGACTGGCAGGACGCCATCATCCGCGCCGCGATCACCTTGAAGCTCAGCAATTTCGAGGAGACCGGCGGCATCGTCGCCGCGCACACCACCTCGATCCCCGAGGCGCCGGGATCGAACCGCACCTGGGATTATCGCTATTGCTGGCTCAGAGATGCCTATTTCGTCGTCAAGGCGCTCAACCGCATCGGCGCGACCGAGACGATGGAGGAATTCATCTCGTTTACGCTCGGCATCGCGGCCAATCCCGACGAGGTGCTGCAGCCGGTCTACAGCGTCGTTCCCACCGACCCGCTGGAGGAGCGGATCGCGCCGAAACTCCAGGGTTATCGCGGCGACGGGCCGGTGCGCATCGGCAATGCCGCCGCCGGCCAGCCTCAGCACGATGTCTACGGCAGCCTGATTCTGGCGGCGATGCCGATGTTCTACGACCGCAGGCTGCCGCGGCCGGGCGATGAATCGCTGTTTCGCCTGCTGGAGACGCTCGGCACCAAAGCCGCGCAGCTCGCGCTCGAGCCCGATGCCGGCATCTGGGAATATCGCGGCCGCCGTCGCATCCACACCCATTCCGCGGCGATGTGCTGGGCGGGATGCCATCGGCTCGCCGCGATCGCGGCCCGGCTCGGGCTCGACGACCGCGCCGCCTATTGGACCGCGGCCGCGGATCCGATCGGCGAGGCCGTGGTCGAGCGGGCCTGGAACGAAGAGCGCAAGGCCTTCACCGCCGCGTTCGGCACCGACGAGCTCGACGCCAGCCTGCTGCTGCTGCCGGACCTCGGCCTCATCGACGCGGAGGATACGCGGTTCGCCAGCACGGTCGCCGCCATGGAGCGCGAGCTGGTGCGCGAGAAGCACGTCATGCGCTACGCCAGCGCCGACGACTTCGGCCTGCCGGTGACCGCGTTCCTGATCTGCCGATTCTGGCTGATCGACGCGTTCTGGCTGCTGGGGCGCCGCCAGGAGGCGCGCGACCTGTTCGTCGACGCGCTCAATCACCGCAACCGATACGGTCTGTTGTCCGAGGACGTCGACCCGCAAAGCGGCGCACTGTGGGGCAATTTCCCGCAGACCTACTCGATGGCTGGATTGATCCTCACCGCGATGCGGCTCTCGCGGAGCTGGGAGGACCGCTACTGGCGCGGCTGAATCGCGGCGAACCGCGTCGCCGATTCGGCTCGAGCGCCTTCACGACCGCCCGGCGCGATCGCCGGCTGGCGCCGGCTCCCCCGCGCCGGGCGCGCGCGGGCTTTGCCGCCGGCTCAAGCACAGCGCGCTGTTGACCAGCGCCAGGTGCGAGAACGCCTGGGGAAAATTGCCGACCAGGCGCTGTTCCCGCAAATCGTATTCCTCGCTCAGGAGTCCGACGTCGTTGGCGAGCCCCACCAGCCGTTCGAACATCCGCCGTGCCTCTTCGACCCGCCCGGTGAGCGCGTAGGCGTCGACCAGCCAGAAGCTGCATGCCAGGAACGCGCCTTCGCCCGGCGGCAGCCCGTCCTCGGTCTTGCCGGTGTCGTAGCGCAGCACCAAGCCGTCCACCAGGAGCGTGCGTTCGATCGCCGCAATGGTGCCGCGCACGCGCGGATCCTCCGCCGGCAGGAAGCCGAGCGCGGGGATGAGCAACAAGGTCGCGTCGAGATTGCGGGTGCCGTAGCTCTGGACGAAGCTGCCGATGTCGCGGTCGAAGCCGTTTCGGCAGACATCCTCGTGGATCTGCGCACGCAAGGCGCGCCAGCGATCGATCGGGCCTTCGAGCTGAAAACACTCCGCGCTCTTGACCGCGCGATCGAATGCGACCCAGGCCATGATCTTCGAATAGGTGAATGGCTGCCGGCCCGAGCGCACCTCCCAGATGCTCTGGTCCGGCTCGCGCCAGATCGTTTCCAGATGCGCCAGCAGCGCCTGCTGCAATTCCCAGCCGGAACGGGTCGCGCCCAAGCGGCCGATCCGCGCATGATGCAGCGCGTCGACGACTTCGCCGTAGACGTCGAGCTGCAGCTGCGTGTGCGCCTCGTTGCCGATGCGGACCGGCTTGGCGCCCTCGTAGCCGGGCAACCACGGCACGATCCATTCCATGAGCCGCCGCTCGCCGCCGATGCCATACATGGCCTGGACCTGGTCGGGGCTGCCGGCGACCGCGCGCAACAGCCACTCGCGCCACGCCTCCGCCTCCTCGTAATAACCGGCATTCATGAACGCGAGCAGGGTCAGCGTGGCGTCGCGCAGCCAGCAGAAGCGGTAGTCCCAATTGCGCTCGCCGCCGAGATGCTCCGGTAGCGAGGTCGTGGCGGCCGCGACCGTCCCGCCGGTCGACGCATAGGTGAGTGCCTTGAGCGTGATCAGGGACCGGTTGACGGTCTCGGACAGCGGGCCGGTGACGCGGCCCTTCCGGCACCATTCCGTCCAGAAGGTTTCGGTGTGCTCGAGCGCCGAGGCCGCATCGAACGCCGCCGGGGGCGGCAGATGCGAGGGCGCGTAGGTCAACGTGAACGGCAGGGTCTCGCCGGACCCGACGGTGAACTCGGCCACGGTCATGAAATCCTCGCCGCGTACGTCCACCGCGCTGCGCAGCAGCACCATGTCGGGTCCGGCAATGGCGCGCAGCGTTCGCGCTTCGAGCCGCGTGACCCACGGAACGATGCTGCCGTAGTCGAACCGGAGCACCAGCTCGAACCGCATGGCAACGCGTCCGCGCTCGCCCCTGACGATCCGCACCAGATGCGAATGGTCGCGCCGCACCGGCATGAAATCGATGATAGTGGCCGCGCCCTCCTCGGTCTCGAAACGGGTCTCGAGAATCAGCGTGCCCGGCCGGTAGCGCCGGCTCACGCGCGCGGCATCCTGCATGGGCCGCAGCAGCCAACGGCCGTTGTCGCGCGAGCCGAGCAGCGCGGCAAAACACGCGTCGGAATCGAAGCGAGGCCAGCACAGCCAATCGACCGAGCCGTCGCGCCCAATCAGCGCCGCCGTCTCACAATCGCCGACCAAGGCATAATCTTCGATCCGCGACGGCATGGTGTGCTTTCAGGCGAACTCGACCACGACCTTGATGTCGTCGGGCCGGCGCTCGAGAGCCTCATGCCAGCGCTCGAGCGGCACGCGGCGAGAAATCAATCCTTCGAGCCAGCCGCGATCGGCCTTGGCCAGCGCGTCCGCCGCGGTGCGATAATGCGCGCGGTTGGCGTTCACCGTCCCGAACACCGCATGGTTCTGCAGCACCATGGTGCGATTGAGCCCGCCGGTGTCGAGCTCGAGCAATCCGCCGCCGGCGGAAACACCGGTCAGGCACACCACGCCGCAGCAGGCCGAACGGCCCAGCACGGCGGAGACCAGACTCGGCGCGCCAGTGCATTCCATGATGATGTCGGGCGCCAATCCATCGATCGATTGCAATTCGCCGGCATGATAGATCGCCCCGAGCGCCCGCACGAGCCCGGGCTTGCTACCCTCGCTGACGCGATCGAGCACGTGGACCTCGAGCCCGCGTTGCACGCCGAACAGCGCGGCCAGCAGCCCGATCGGGCCTGCGCCCGTGACCAGCAGGATGCGCGGCCGCCAGGTTCCGGTGCGATGGCCGATGCGCTCGGTCTGATCCCATGCCTTCGCCAGAATGCTGGCGGGCTCGAGCAAAACGCCGAGTAATCCGAGCGCCGGATCCACCTTGACGGCGAACTCCGGCTCGAGCCGGTAGCGCTCGCCGCCGTAGCCGTGGCGCTGCTTGATGCCGCGCTCGGTGTAGCGGCCGTTGCGGCACATGTCCCATTCACCCGCCGCACAGGCCGGGCACGGAACCGGATCCGGCCGGCGCACGATGCCGACCACGAGATCGCCGATCGCAAAGCCGCACCCGTCCGGCGCCCGCTCGACCGTGCCGAGCGACTCGTGGCCCAGCACCAGCCGCTCCTCGCCGGCGGGGGCCCAGCCGTACTCGCCCGAGACGATTTCGTGGTCGGTGCCGCAGACGCCGAGCGCGCGTGCGCGAATCAGCAGGGCGCCGTCCGAGAGCGGCGGCTCCGCAACCTCTTCCAATTGTGCCGAATTCGCCTTGCCGGGCCGGACGGTGATTGCGCGCATGAGCACCGGATGAGTGCAATCGCCTCCCGTCCTATCTACGCGGGAACCCTCGGGAGGTTCCAGGGTAATAGTCACGGGGCCGCATTCCTCGCCTGTTTCGTTGCCGCCGGACCGGCAGTCCATGCAGTCCATGCAGTCCATCCGGAGGCTGCGAATGGATGCGCGGCTCGGCCGGCGCACGATGCGCCGGAGAGATCCTGAGGTATCCCATGAGCGAAATCGGCCGCCGACGCTGGGCCATTGCGGAAGGCTACATCCCGTCGGAAAGTTCGTTCTCGGATCGCGCGCTCATCTCGCACGAGACCGCGTGCATCCTCAACGCGGGCGACCGCGATGCTCACATCTCCGTCATGCTGTTCTTCCAGGACCGCGAACCGGTCGGACCCTACCGACTGACGGTTGCGGCGCGGCGCACGCTGCATCTGCGCTTCAACGATCTGGAGGATCCGCGACCGGTCCCGCGCGACACCGACTATGCCTCGGTGTTCGAATCGGACGTCCCTATCGTGGTGCAGCACACCAGGCTCGATTCGCGCAAAGCCGAGATCGCCCTGCTCTCCACGATGGCCTACGCCCAGGAATGACAGGGAAAGATATGGGCAGGCGCCGGCCACGGCGTGCAACCTCTAGCGTGCGGCGCGGTGCAAGCTCCCGCGCAACGATCGAGCGCCGATCCGCGGCACGATCGGGATCGAAGTGAACCGGATGGTGCGGTCAAGATCGTGCCGTCGTCGCCCTCGATCAGCAGCGCGACGCCGCCGTGATCGTGGACGTGCTGCGCCCAGCCGAGCGCGTCATCCAATGCGGCATATTCCTTGAACAGCCAGCGGTCCTTCTCGAGTGGAGACGCGGATTCCGAGCCGCGCGGGCCGCTGTAAACCCGATATCGCATCGTAATCTCCTCCTTCACATGAGCCCCAGCTGTCGGGGCAATTGCGGTGAGATTCGCAACGCCGAACAGCCGCCTCGGTTCCCGCGTGCTTGTGCCGCACGGTGAGCACGAGCGCCGGTATCGGCCCGGAATGCAGGCGGCCGCCCGGCGGAAGCTTTTCGCCGCAGCTGCGGCCCGGAACCATGCCGCGGGGCGATCGATTGCTCCAGCGCGAAGCCTCCCACCGCAATCCAAGCGCGCCCATGTCGACGATATCGGCCGTCCACGACCCCCATCCCGATCATCCGACCGGTTGGCGCCGATACGTTTATTCCACCAACCACAAGGACATCGGAACGATGTACCTCTGCTTCGCGCTGTGCGCGGGGCTACTCGCGGCGGCGTTCTCGGTGGTGATCCGCGCCGAGCTGCAGGAGCCCGGGCTGCAGATCTTCTCCAACCCGCACACCTACGACGTGCTGGTGACCGCGCACGGCCTGACCATGATCTTCTTCGTGATCATGCCGGCGATGATCGGCGGCTTCGGCAACTGGATGGTGCCGCTCTTGATCGGCGCGCCGGACATGGCTTTCCCGCGCATGAACAACATCTCGTTCTGGCTGCTGCCCGCGGCGTTCACGCTGCTGCTCGCCTCGATGTTCTTCGAGGGGGAGCCCGGGGCCAACGGCGCCGGAACCGGATGGACGCTCTATGCCCCGCTGTCGACGACCGGGCACCCGGGACCGGCGGTGGATTTCGCCATCCTGTCGATCCATCTCGCCGGCGCTTCCTCGATCCTCGGCGCGATCAATTTCATCACCACCATCCTCAACATGCGCACGCCGGGCATGACCCTGCACAAGATGCCGCTGTTCGTCTGGTCGATCCTGGTCACCGCGGGCCTGCTGCTGCTGGTGCTGCCCGTGCTCGCCGGCGCCATCACCATGCTGCTGACCGACCGCAATTTCGGCACGACCTTCTTCAGCCCGGAAGGCGGCGGCGATCCGCTGCTGTTCCAACATTTGTTCTGGTTCTTCGGCCACCCCGAAGTATACGTGATGATCCTGCCCGGCTTCGGCATCATCAGCCAGGTGGTGGCGACCTTCAGCCGCAAGCCGGTGTTCGGCTATCTCGGCATGGTCTATGCGATCCTCGCCATCGGCGCGATCGGCATGGTGGTGTGGGCGCACCATATGTACACGGTCGGCCTCTCGACCTCGACGCAGGCGTATTTCGCGGTCGCCAGCATGGTCATCGCGGTCCCGACCGGCATCAAGGTGTTCTCATGGATCGCCACCATGTGGCGCGGCTCGGTCGAGTTCAAGACCCCGATGCTGTGGGCGGTCGGCTTCATTTTCCTGTTCACCATCGGCGGCGTCACCGGCGTGGTGCTGGCGAATCCCGGCGTCGACCGCCTGCTGCAGGACACCTACTACGTGGTGGCGCATTTCCATTACGTGCTCTCGCTCGGCGCCGTGTTCGCGATCTTCGCCGGCTGGTACTATTGGTTCCCGAAAATGACCGGCTACCGATATGACGAAACGCTCGGCAAGCTGCATTTCTGGATCACGTTCGTCGGCGTCAACGTCACGTTCTTTCCGCAGCATTTCCTCGGGCTCGCCGGCATGCCGCGCCGCGTCGTCGACTATCCCGACGCATTCGCCGACTGGAACTACATCTCCTCGATCGGCGCCTATATCTCCATCGCCGGCTTGATGGTGTTTCTCGTCAACATGGCGCTCGCCTTCGCGCGCAAGCAGAGCGCCGGCGCCAGCCCTCGCCCCCGCCGTTCCATCAGTTCGAGACCCTGCCGCGCATCGAGAAGCGGGCAGCCTGAGGCCGAGCATCACTCGCCGGCGAGCCGCTTGGTTGTTCTCGCAGCGGAGGCATCCGGCGCGGCCGCTTGCATTGCGGCGCGCGCCGACGCGCTCAAGGCCACCTCGGCGCGATGGCGCGGCAGAGCCTCGGGTTGTTCGTCGCGCAGAAACGACAGCAGCTTCTCGCGAACCTCGTTGCGCAGATCCCCGAGCGCGCCGGCGTTTTTCGCGCTGACGAGAGCCCGCACCAGGATCGTCGTCTCCTTGGCGTCGGCGACCTGCAGTTTGGCGACGCGGCGGTCCCAGAGCGGCGATAGCGACACGATCTCGTCGAGCTTTTCCCGGATGCGGTCGACCGGCGCCGCATAGTCGAGATAGAGGTCGACGGTACCGATCAGCTCCGGGTTTTGCCGCGTCCAATTCTGGAACGGATTTTCGATGAAATAGCTCAGCGGCACGATCAGGCGGCGCTGGTCCCAGATGCGGATCACCACATAGGCGGCGGCGATCTCCTCGATCCAGCCGAATTCGTTCTCGACGATGACGGCGTCCTCGAGCCGGATCGGCTGGGTCATGGCGATCTGCACGCCGGCGATCAGATTGCTCAGCACCGGCCGGGCGGCGAGCCCGACCGCGAGCCCGACCACGCCCGCCGACGCGAACAGGCTGACGCCGTACTGGCGGACCGACTCGAACGTCACCAGCGCGGCCGCGAGCGTGATCACGATGACCAGAGTATCGGCCGAGCGCTGCAGGATGCGTACCTGGGTGACGTGCTGGCGGGCCAGCAGGTTGTCCGCGGTGTCCAGCTGGAAGCGCCGCAGATAGGTTTCCGCGGCGAGATGCACGGCGATGATCGCGAACCAGCCGACCAGCAGGATGAAGGCGACCACCAGCACATGGCCGATCGCGGCGCGAACGGCCGGGTCGAACGGCGCCACCTGCAACGCGGCGCTCACCACGAACACGAGGAGCGCAAGCCGGGTCGCCGCGCGAGTGCGCACCACCAGCGCCGCGAGGAAGGAGCCACGCGTCCCCACAATGCGGCGCGCGATCCCGATCAGCACCAGATGCGCCAGCAGCGCCGCCACTACGGCAACAACCAAGATCAGGATTCCGGCAAGCCAGCCGGGCGCCCACGCCAGAATCGATTGCGTTTGCGACCAGATGGTCCGAGGGTCGAGCATCCTACGGCTCCCGTTTGCGACCGGCAGGACGGGGCCCGCGATAGCACCGAATCAAAGATTTGGCACGCCTATGGGCTGAAATGCTTCGCGCGGCGGTTCGCCGGACCTCATCGGTGACTGAGGCTCGGATGCTCCGGTGTCACGACGTCAGTGCCTCGGCGGCGTGTCGCGGGTTTGCCAGCAACCGGCTCGCTTCGGCGAGCTGTCGCTCGAGCCGAGCGTGCAAGGGACCACGCCAGGATGCCGACGCGAGCTCCCCTCGCCAGCTTTCGATCGCCGCAGGCGGCTTGCAAGCAGTCGATTCACCAGACTGTCCGTGAGCATCGGCGAGAACCTCCCGTTGCTGCCGCAGGCCGCGGTTCCTGCATCCGCGGCAGCTCGCCGCAAAACTCGGCCGCTCGACCTTGCCACCGCGCGCCGCGCATGATCGGTGGCGGCACAGCACAATGCACGCGGCGGACCTAGGTTCCGTTGCATCCGGCGGGGGCCTGCGCGAACAGCCGGTCGGGCAAAAATCCGCTTTCGGCGACCGATCAGTGTCAGCAAAGAACCGGCGTCAGGTCATGCCGCTCTGGCGAGCCGGGCGTCGCCGACGCGCCAATCGTGCCCCCTGGCCGCATAGCGGACACCAGGCGTGAACCGCGCTTCGTCGAATCCGCAGCAGCGTCCCCAATTCGCTTTCGATGCCGACGTCAATCTCTTCGCCGGTGACGGGACAGCGGAAATACAGCCGCTCCATCGCAAGCTCCGCGCAGGGTGCCGCGTTGGGCTTCGTCCCACCCGCCCCACAAAAAAGTACCCCGGCCGGGCTGGACCAAACCGACCGGGGCCATGCCGAGCGGTGTGGGGACAGGGGGCTGGGGGACCCGCCCGGCACGACCGGAAAAGACACGGGGCGGCGCATCCGTTCCGACCTGCTGCGCTTTGTCGCGGGCGCAGCGCAGACCCTTGCTCGGCGATCAGCGGCCGATCGGCGACAGGCTCACCGGAGCCAAGCCGCTGAACCCGAGCTGGCTTGCGGCTGCCGGCGTGAGGTCGATGATTCTCCCGCGGGTGAACGGACCTCGATCGTTGATGCGCACCACCACGTTGCGGCCGTTGCGCCGATGGGTGACGAGCACCTTGGTGCCGAACGGCAACGAGCGATGCGCGGCCGTAAGTCCCCTGGGATCCGAATGTTCTCCGCTGGACGTCCTCCCACCGCGGTAGGAATAGACGGCCGCGATCCCGCTCTGCTCCGCCGAACCTTCGCCGAGCCCGAGCCACAGCGCGGCCGTGATGGCTGCCAATAGCATCCCGTGTCGCGTACTCATCCCTGCCCTCGAGAGCTGGATCGAAGCAAAAACCGGCAAAGTTGAGCGGTGTTCCGCTGTTGGATCGCGATTCGCGCATGGGATGCCTGGTATTTGCGTGAGGCATACCTCGCGGTGGGGAACAGAGCGGAAGCGGGGGCGTTGTCCGGTCCAATCGTGGGGAACTCTCGATGCGCGGACTCGTCGCGTCGTTTTCCTACGCGCCCGCGGCGACCGGCGCGCGGACCCGGTCGGCGTGTTCGATCGCGGCCACGGGATAGGGCCGCGGCCACCGTCGGACCCATGCCGTTCCACCAGACCCGGCCCAGGCGGACGCGAGGGCGGCGCCTCGCAAGTTGCGGCGCTTGTGCGTGGCTGCTCCTCGCCACCGCCCCGGCTGCATGGGCTGCCGCAGAGCCGGCCACCACCTCATCCGGCGCTTCCGAGGTGGTGTTCCTCGCTCAAGTCGTTCTCCTGCTCCTCGTCGGCCGCCTGCTCGGCGAGGCGATGCAGCGCATCGGCCAGCCGGCGGTGATCGGTCAGCTCCTTGGCGGCATTGTGCTGGGTCCCTCGGTGTTCGGCATGATCTGGCCGGAGGCGCAGCACGCGATCTTTCCGGCGAGCGGCGCGCAGAAGAGCATGATCGATGGGGTCTCCCAGCTCGGCATCCTGATGTTGCTGCTGCTCACGGGAATGCAAATCGACCTGCGCCTGGTCAGGAAGGTCGGCGCGGCGGCGGCAAGCGTGTCGCTCGCCGGCATCTCGCTGCCGTTCCTATGCGGGTTCGCGCTCGGCGAATTCCTGCCCGATGCCATGCTGCCCAAGCCCGATCAGCGACTGATCACGTCGCTGTTCCTCGGCACCGCGCTGTCGATCTCCTCCATCAAGATCGTGGCCATGGTCGTGCGCGAGATGAACTTCATGCGCCGCACCGTCGGGCAGGTCATCGTGGCTTCGGCCATCATCGACGATTCGATCGGGTGGATCATCATTGCCATCACCTTCGGCCTCGCCGAGCACGGGACGGTCGACATGGCGACGCTCGCCCGCAGCGTGCTCGGAACGGCACTGTTCCTCGCGCTGAGCCTGACCATCGGCCGGCGCATCGTGTTCAGCCTGATCCGCTGGACCAACGACAATTTCGTCAGCGAAGTCCCGGTGATCACCATGATCCTGGTCATCATGGGCGGCATGGCGCTCACCACGCACCTGATCGGCGTTCACACCGTGCTGGGCGCGTTCGTGGCGGGAATCCTGGTGGGCGAATCGCCGATCCTGACACGCCACATCGACGAGCAGCCGCGCGGCCTGATCACCGCGCTGTTCGCGCCGGTCTTCTTCGGGCTGGCGGGGCTCGGCACCGATTTGTCGGTTTTGAAGGACCCGTCTCTCGTCTGGTTGATGTTAGGACTGATCGTGATCGCCAGTGTCGGCAAGTTCGGCGGCGCATTCATCGGCGGCAGGCTCGGCGGGTTGAATTTCCGTGAGTCGCTGGCAGAAGTCATCATCGCGACCATCGGCCTGTCGCTGGGCATGCTCAGCCACAGCCTGTTCACCCTGATCGTCGCCATGGCCGTAGTCACGACCACCGCGATGCCGCCGACGTTGCGGTGGGCGCTTGGCCGGCTGCCGCTCGGCGAGGAGGAGAGACGGCGGCTCGAGCGGGAGGAATTCGAGGCCAAGGGATTCGTATCGAACATGGAGCGGCTGCTGATCGCGGTCGACGACAGCGCCAACGGCAAGTTCGCGTCGCGCCTCGCCGGGCTCATCGCCGCCGCCAAGGGAATGCCCGCCACCGTCATCCGTGTGCAGCCTGCCGACGGCGCCGCCGCAAAACAATCCGGTCAACTCAGCGGCGAGCATGCGATCCAAGCCGCCGCTCAAGCGGCGCGGGTGATGGAGGACGAGCAGGAAAGCGGCACGCCGGCAAAGGTGAGCGTGATCACGCGAAGCGGCGACGAGCCGGTGGAGGAAACCGTCGCCAGCGAGGCGCGCAAGGGCTACGACCTGCTGGTCATCGGCACCGAGAACGTCGCCCGCAAGGCCGAGTTTCACGAAGACGTCAACCGGATCGCCGCGGAATTCGAAGGACCCCTGGCCATCGTCGCCGCCCGCGGCGTTCATCTCGAACGGCCGCTGCAAAGCGCGCTGAACATTCTGGTCCCGGTCACCGGAACCGAGGCCTCGCGGCGGGCGGCCGAGATCGGCATCGCCATCGCCCAGGCGGCCGGAGCGCCGGTGACGGCGCTATATGTTTCGACCGGAAGATCCAAGCGGGCGGCGCGAAATCTTCGCAATGCCCTACGCTCGCGCCGGCAGCACGAGGCGATCCTCAGGGACGCGGTGGAGATGGCCGACCGCTACAACGTCGATATTCGGACCGATGTTAAGGTCGATGTTGCCGCCGATGACGCGATCCTGCGGCAGGCGAACGCCAACCGGAACACCGTGATCGTCATGGGGGTCAACCGCCGTCCCGGCGACACGCTGTTCTTCGGCAACGTGGCGGCTGCCATTCTGGAAAAATCGCGGCGTTCGATTCTGTTCGTGTCGAGCGCCGGCTCGATCGGCTCGGCACAAGGGGCGGGGAAAACGGCCGGCAGACCGGCCCGCGCCACGGCCAAATGATCCGGGGCGACAATCCGAGCAGCGGCCGGGCGTCACGGCCGGCCGGCCGATCCAGCATCGGGTGCTAGCGCTGTAAGGCTGCCAGTCGCGCCGGGTGCTCATTCTCGGCAATACAACGGCTCGGCATGCGCGAGAGCGAAGGCAAAGTCAGAGGGCTGAACGCCGAATCGCAGCCGGGCGGCAGCTTGGGATGCTCCGGCGCCCGAACAGGGACCTCGATCGGCACGGGATTGACTGCGCTGCGCCCGCTGTCCCGGATGGTGATTTCCGGAAGGACCACGTCCTTGGCGACCAGCGTAGCGTTGCTCAGGGGGTCGGTACGAAAGAGAACGCGGCCCTCGCGATCCCGGTAGACGATCGCCGTATTGTGCAAGCCTACCACCTCCACGGCGGTAATCGCGGGCCTCTGCCCTGCGGCGGTACGGGCGGGCATCAGGCGATCGGCCTTGTGGTCGCGCTCGACGACGTTCACCGCAACCCCGGGACCCCCAAGCCAGTCGGTCATCGCCGATCCGATCGAGGGAATTGCCACATGGTCGACGACCAGCACGGCGGCGAGCCCGCCGACGATGTATGGAGCCAAACCGTACATGGGATTTCTCCGGGACGGTGCTGATTGTGCGAGAAACCCCTCCCCCCGATGTGTCCAGCGGCTAAACGCCGCCGAGAGCGCTTGGTTCCATTAAATTGCGCGGGTGCCGCCCTCGCGCGGCGGGGACAGCCGGCTGGCCGGAATGAGGATCCGGCAGCGCACGCCTTGCGCGGCGAATGCCAGGTCGACCCGGGCGTCGAGCGAGCGCGGGAGGTTACCCTCGATGACCAAAGTGCCGAAACCGCGCCGTGCCGGCGGGCCGACGCTCGGACCGCCACTCTCGGCCCATAGCAGCTCCACCCCTTCGCCATCGCTTTGCGCCACGCGCCGCCACGCGATCGAGACCCTTCCGTTTGGAACCGAGAGCGCCCCGAATTTCTCGGCATTGCTCGAAAGCTCGTGCAGCGCCAGCCCGAGGCTCTGCGCGACATCCGGCTTCAACAACACCCCATCGCCGACAATGAGGACCTGAGAGCCGGTGCGATCGAGATAAGAACCGAGCTGGGAACGCACGAGCCCGTCCAGCGACACGCCATGCCAACTCTCCTGGATCAGGAGATCGTGCGAGGTCGCCAGCGCCTGCAGCCGGGCGCCGAACCGGTCGAGGAAGGCCTCGATGGAACCCGCATGCCGCGCGGTCTGCCGCGCCATCGCCTGGATCACCGCGAGCAGGTTCTTGGAGCGATGGGTGAGCTCGCGCAACAGCAGGCGCAGGTGGTCCTCTCCTCTGCGGCGCTCGGTGATGTCGACCGCCGCGCAAGTCACGCCGACCACGGCTCCGGCGGCATCGAGCAGCGGCTCGACGTGGAAGTCGTACCAGAGCGCCGTCGGGCCTTGGCCGATGCCGACCTCACCGTCGGACGGCAGTCCGCTGTCGAGGGCTCGGCGTTTTAATGCAATGATTTCCTCGCGACCCTCCGCGGGAAGAACTTCCTCGTCCGTGCGGCCGACGATCTCGCCGATCCCCAGGCCCAGCATCGGCTCGGTGATCGCCAGGTACCGCAGGTTGCGGTCCTGGGAAGACACGTACACCTTGGAGCCGCGCAGCGCGGTCTTGAAGCGTGCCGTGACCAGGCCGAGATCCTTGGTGCGTTCCGCAACCCGGCTCTCCAGATCCCGCCGAGCGGTTTCCAGCTCCAGCAGCGTGGACTCATGGGCCGCCACCTCGCGGCGCAGCCGTTCGTTGGCTTCGTGCAGCTGGCGAGCCGACGGCAGCCGCACGAGGTTGGGTAACAGCGGCACCATTGCGACGATGATCGCCGCGAATGCCAGCGCGGCCGCGGCTTTGCTCAGCACCAGCATTCCCGGGACCGGACGCCAGATCGAGATTGCATCCACGAGTCGCGCGGCGGCGCTGAGCGCGAGGAAGCAACCGATCAGGAGCGCCAGGAGCCGATGGTCGCGAACGAGATCGGGGCGGCGGCGGCGAAACCAGATCAATCCAGAGAGAATGGCAAGATAGCTTGTCGCCAGGATCAGATCGGCTGCGGCTTGCGGAATGAGGATGTCCGGTCGTCGCAGCATGTCGCCTTCGAGCGGCATTTCGCCGGCGGTCCCGAACAACCAATCCGAAATGGCACTCATCGGCAAGCCTCGAACCGTCTGAAGGGATTAGATCATATGGTCGCTACGAGCTCCAAATGTCGGCACGAGCCGCCGTCACGACAGCACGGGTCTGGTCAGGCAGGGCTCATGCTTCACCGACGGCTGGATAGCTCAGGCAATCAAAGCTTCCCAAAGCGAAACGCAGAAGCAAAGCGAATCGTTTCCGCAGCGGCCCGCTGTCCGAGCCGACGGGCCCGGCCGACGGCCAAGCCGCGGAACCTATTTTTCCTTGGAAGCTTATAGCTACGACCGGCCGCATCCCCCTCCCCTCGTGCTCGGCCGGCCACTCTGGACGTAGCCGGATTCTTGCCGGCTACGTCCTGCTCTTTTTTGTGCTGTCGAGACGGCCGACAGCGAAGCGTCCAACCGCGCCGGCCAAGCAGGAGACGACGATGAACTGGGATCGCGTGGAAGGAAACTGGAAGCAGATAAAAGGCAAAGTGCAACAGCAATGGGGCAAGCTCACCAACGATGATCTCAATCTGGTCGAGGGCAAACGCACCGAGCTCGTCGGCCGGATCCAGGAGCGTTACGGCATTCGGCGCGACGAAGCCGAGAGGCAAATCGACAGCTGGCTGCGAAATTTGACCTGAGCGGTCGACCGCGAGGAATGAGGTAGGCCGCGCCGCCTGGGAATGGGCGCCCGCATAAACTCGCGTTATGAGCAAACAAATATCGCGATCCCGCGAGCTTGATGTGCCGGCAAGTCCGCACGAGTTGCAGGGATTGTAGAGTTGCGGGTGGGCGGGGGTGCCGGAGTTTCAAGGGTGCACCCATTGGGGTTCCGACGCAACCCGATTTGGCCCGACCGCGTTCTCCCATCATGCAAGACTACGACCTGGACGACAGGCTGGTCGAGCGGACACGGCGCCTCGTCGATCTCGCCAGACGCCAGCGAGCGCAACTCGAAACCGACTTGGAGCAGGCAACGGGGATGATCCGGCGCTCGCGGGAGCTGCTGAGAAAACTGCGCATGTGGCCGAAGACGAACGAGAGGGACCGCTAGAACAGGGGGCCGCTAGACCGGAGAAGCCTCGCGGCGTGATCCGCTTTGCTCGCCGATGTTCGGCAGGCGCGGGCGGCGCAGGGGCGGCGTACCGACCCGGCGGCCCGCGCCGTGAGCCGCCGATCACGCGGTCGCCCGCCGCTCCCGCGGCTTGGCCTTGCGCTCGAAAAACAAGGCCTGGCTGATCACCGCGGAGACCGTGGCGGGTTGAAAGGGCTTGGCGATCAGGAATGCCGGTTCGGGGCGTTCGCCGGTGAGGAAGCGTTCGGGATAGGCGGTCACGAAGATGACCGGCACCTGCACGGACTGGATCAGCTCGTTCACGGCGTCCAGACCGGAGCTGCCGTCCGCAAGCTTGATGTCCGCCAGAATCAGCCCGGGACGCTTTGCCTTGGCGAGCGTGACCGCCTCGGCATGGGTGCGCGCCACGCCGACGGTGCGGTGGCCCAGACTTTCGACCAGTCCTTCGAGATCCATGGCGATGAAGGTCTCGTCTTCGATGATGAGCACATCGGTGGCGATTTCAGCCGCCAGCTCGCGCCCGGACTCTTCGACCAGCGCCCGCAGCGTCGGCACATCGGCGTCCAGGACTTGCGCGGCGTCGTCCTCCGAAAAGCCCTCGAGCGCGACCAGCAGGAACCCCTGCCGCGCGCGCGGCGTGATGTGAGCGAGCCGCTGCTCTACCGGCAGACCTTGCTCTGCCGGCTCGACGGCCCCATTGACGCCGACCGAATTCCATATCTTTGTGAACAAGCGATAGAGTGCCACGCGGGGGCCGACGGCCTTCTCCAGGACCGCGGGATCTTCGATCAAGGCTTCGAGCGTGGCCGCCACATAGGCATCGCCGGAATGCTGGCTACCGGTCAGCGCCCGGGCGTAGCGGCGGAGGTAAGGCAGGTGCTGCGCGACTGCTTGAGACGTGGACACGAAACCCTCCCGAAACTGTCCGAGCCGCCGGGCCAACGCGGGCGTTGGAAAAAAGTTCCGGTAGCGTGGAACCAATCGGCACCGTGCGCGTTCGGGGTTGAAGTATGGGGACCCCGCGGAATGAACGTAGTATCATAGTATTTAGGGCGGGTGGCGAGGATTGAAATGAAGAATCCGAAATTGGCAGGGCCTGGAGCGCGGACGCGAGACGTGGCGGCCGCGGCCGAACCCAGCCTCGGGCGGGACATTCAGACCAAAATCGGCCAACAGCTCCGGGCCATGTACGACGACGTGGTGCACCAGGGCGTTCCGGCCCGCTTTGTCGATCTCCTGGACCGTCTCGAAAAACGGGACGACAAGAGGTCATAAAGGCGACAAGGACGTGAATCTCGATCCATCGGTGCGCGAGGCCGTCCTGGCGGCGGTTCCGAACCTGCGTGCGTTCGCCATTTCGCTCAGCGGGAATGTCGACCGTGCCGACGATCTCGTGCAGGAAACCCTGTTGCGCGCCCTCGCCAATATCGACTCGTTCCAGCGCGGGACCAACATGTCCGCATGGCTGTTCACGATACTGCGCAACCTGTTTCGCTCCGAATATCGCAAGCGCCGGCGCGAAGTCGAAGACACCGACGGCAGTTACGCCGAACGATTGAAGTCGCAGCCCGAGCAGCCCGGAAGGGTGGAATTCATGGAGTTCCGCGCCGCCCTCGCCAAACTGCCGGCCGATCAACGCGAGGCCCTCGTTCTCGTGGGCGCGTCCGGATTTTCCTACGAGGAGGCCGCCGAGATCTGCGGTTGCGCCGTGGGCACAATCAAGAGCCGCGTCAACCGCGCACGCGGCCGGCTCGGCGAGCTGCTGTCCATCGAGAGCATGGATGATTTCGGTCCGGATCGCGCGACCCGAGCCGTCCTTGCCGGAAACGAGCAAGCTTAAGCGTGTCGCCGCGGCCGAGGTGCCAAGCGGGGGACCACGCGGATGCCGCGTTAGCGGAACTCCAACGCAAAATGCGTCGCGATCAGCGCTCGCCGCGGCCGGTGGCGACCGACGGCTGAAGGATCGCAACCGGATCGGACGCCGGAAACGTCTCCTCCAGGCCGCGTTCGAGCGCCCACTCACGCCCCCGCCGCTTCGCGTCCTCGATCGGTGCGTCGCCGGGTCGACGCGAGGCGGGAGCCTCGGGTTGCCGGACCGCATTCATCCGTGGTTTCCGCCAGTATCGCGAAGCTTGCTTTCGCGAGGGCCACAGCCGGACCGCAATCAATGCAATCCGAGCATGCTGTCGACCGAGCGGATCTCCGCCGGCCGGTTCAACGCCGAGTGCGCCACCACTACGGAATGCAGCGCGCCATCCAGCGATTTTCGCCAGAATACCAGAAAATCCCGCAGGATCGGAAAGTCGGGCCAGGTGTCGTACTCCTGCCACACATAAGATTGCAGCAGCCACGGGCGATCCGGCCGGCGATAGAGAATATGCGCAGTAGTCAATCCGAAACCTGCGAGTTGGCGACGGCAACTTTCGGAGATCATGTGGTTCTCCATTACGCGCCGACGTGATCCAGATGACCGCCTCCCTCCTACCATCTGAGCTTTGTCGCGCACTCGCGAGCATTAACTCGAAGCATGCTTCAACAGTTCCAGAAATTGCTTCCGCAGCGGCGCGGGACGCCGGCCGATCAACCAAGCATGGGCGCGGAACTATTGGGATGATGGGGCGTTGGTCCACGCCGATATCTTTCGCCTCGACGCGAACGCGGTGAGTCATGGCCGCTGGAAGATCGCAATGGCTGCGTCACGCTTAGCACCGGCTTCGGCGGCCGTTTCTGCCGGCATGCGCGCCGGTCCCGGCGCGCCCCATGCCCACAAATCCCTGCGCCGCGCCGGCCAACCCGCGCGCGAGACCTCCGGCAGCCGCGCGAAACCCGGCACGGCCGATCCGGGTCGCCGAGCGCGGAGCGTGAAAGCCGCCCCGGAAGCTGCGCTCGACGATGACTCCTCGATCTCGAGACAAAGAGAACGCGCGGATCGGCCGCGACGTGCAGGCGAAAATCGGCCGGCAACTGCGGGCCATGTACGCGGAATTGATCAAGCAAGAGCTTCCGGACAACCTGCGCGAACTGGTCCGGCGCCTGAGCGTGGCGCCGCAGCGGCCATGAACACCGCGAACACCGCTTGGGCCCACGAGGCGATCCTGGCGGAAGTCCCCAAGCTGCGCGCCTTCGCGATTTCGTTATGTGGAAATTTGGACCAGGCGGACGATTTCGTGCAGGAGACGCTGCTACGGGCGTGGACCCATATCGATCAGTTTCAGCGCGGGACCAATATGGCCGCATGGCTGTTCACGATCCTGCGCAATAGCCTGCGCTCCAACTACCGCAAGTACCGGCGCGAGATCGAGGACGCGGACGGCAGCTACGCCGAAAGGATGATCACGCATCCCGAGCAGAACGGACGGCTGGAGTTCGAGGAACTGCGCGGCGCGCTCGCCAAATTGCCTTCCGACCAGCGCGAGACCCTGATCCTCGTGGTCGCTTCCGGCGCCTCCTACGAGGAGGCCGCGGAAATCTGCGGGTGCCGGGTCGGCACGATCAAAAGCCGGGTGCACCGCGCCCGCGCCCGGCTGGCGCAAATCCTGGCCATCGACAGCGTGGACGATTTCGCGCCGGACCGGACCACCCAGGCGGTGCTGCGGGGTGCCGCCGGCTGAGCCGCCCGAGCGGAGCCTTCGCGCCCATAACCGGCCTCTGAAAAGAAATCGAACCGAGGCCCGGAACCCGCGTCGAGATCGAACGTTGAACCTGTGCCGGGCGGGTTCCCCCCATCCCCCGTCCCCCCGCCGCCCGGCACAGCCCTGGTCGGCTCCAGCGTGAGTCGGCCGGGGCTTTGTCTTCGCAGGCCCGGCTAAGTCCCTGGCGCGCCTCGAAATCGGCTTTCGAAGGAGGCAGCATGCCAAGAGTTCCGGTCCTCCCGGCGATCCGATGCCCTCATTGCGGGGCTTCGCGGGCAAGAACGCAGCGATCGCACGGGACCGCAGGGTCGCTTGTCTCAGCCGCGGGGACCTCGGCAATGACGATGATGTGATGGCGCGTCCACGACCCGGAACGGCTCGGACTCGAGTTGGTCCGCGAGGGCGCGCGACCGTGACGGCGAACGTGACGCGAAGCGGGGAGCCTGCATACGCGACAGCGAAGCAGATCCGGCATTGGTGGCCATGTCGGGCATGGTTTGGGTCCCCCCGACCTCCGGCGGCGACCCCGACTCGGGGACCCAGCCGCGGTCTTTGCGTTTCGAGGATCAGGGGTCAAAAGTCGGAAAATCGAAAAAATCAGAAACCTGGGAAATCTGCTCGGTTCCGATCGCCGATCTCTGAACATTGATCTGACCATTGCCTTCCGATCCGATGACGCGGCCGATCAAGCTCCAGAATTCAGGGACCAGCGGCAATTTCCGCCGGCTCGTCCCCTCGGTGGGTTTCCCCTTCGACGTGCCGCGCCGGCTACGCGCATTCGTGCGAGCCCGCGAAACCAGCTTGGTGCTGCTCGCGGTCGTGATCGGTGCGCTCGGCGGGCTGGTGGTGGCGGCCATGTCGGCACTGGTCGATCTGCTGCACATGGTTCTGTTCGGGCTCGGCCCGGGCGAGCGGCTGTCGGCGCAAGCGCACCTCGATCCGAGCGTAGCGATCCTCGTCCCGATGCTCGGCGGACTCGGCCTGGGACTTGCCGGTATCCTGATTGCGCATCGCCGGCCGGCGCGCGAAGTCGACCCGATCGAAGCCAACGCGCTTCACGGCGGGCGCATGTCGTTGCGCGGCAGCCTGATTGTCGCGGCGCAGACGGTGTGGTCGAGCGGGGTCGGTGCATCGGTCGGCCTGGAAGCGGGCTATACCCAACTCGCCAGCGGCATCGCCTCCTTCATCGGGCAGCGATTCCGCTTGCGACGCGGCGACCTGCGGGTGCTGGTCGGGTGCGGCGCCGCGGGAGGCATCGCCGGCGCCTTCGGGGCGCCGCTTGCCGGCGCCTTCTATGCGTTCGAACTGGTGATCGGCAGCTACTCGGTCGCGAGCCTGGCCGCGGTCGCAATTGCGGCGCTGGTCGGCCTGCTGGTATCGCAGCAATTCACCTCGACCCCCTTGAACATCTTCAGCGCGGATATCATCGCTATTTCCGGCCACGACCTGACGCTTGCGGCGGCGCTCGGGCTGCTGGGAGCGCTGCTCGGCATCGCCATCATGCGCGGGGTGGGCGCCTGCGAGTCCTTGTTCTTGAAATGGGACGTCCCCCTCGCGTTCCGGCCCGCGCTCGGCGGCCTCGTGGTCGGCCTGTGCGCATGCATCACCCCGCAGGTGATGTCGTCGGGGCACGGCGCGCTGCACCTCGCCGGCATCATCGACCGGCCGCTCGGCGAGCTGGCGATGGTGCTGCTGCTCAAGGCCGTCGCGTCCATCGTCTCGCTCGGCAGCGGCTTTCGCGGCGGCCTGTTCTTCGCCTCGCTACTGCTCGGCGCCATCGGCGGTCATCTGTTCGCGAGCGGCATCAGCACGGCATGGCCCGGCTTGGTCCTGGATCCGCGCGCCTATGCCATCATCGGCATGGGGGCGCTCTCCGCATCGATCATCGGCGCGCCGCTGACCATGACCTTCATCGCCCTCGAGACCACGCGAGACTTGCAGCTCACTGCCGCGGTGCTCATCGCCGTCGTCATCGCGGTGCTGGTCACACGGGAGATGTTCGGCTATTCGTTCGCCACTTGGCGGTTTCATTTGCGCGGAGAGACCATCCGCAGCGCCGCCGACATCGGCTGGATGCGCGACCTCACCGTTGCACGGATGATGCGCCGCGACGTGAAGACCGTCGCGGCCGATATCACCATCGCGGCGTTCCGAGCGGCGTTTCCACTCGGTTCGGAAACCCGCGTGGTCGCGGTCGAGCCGGATGGGCGCTATGCCGGGATCGTCATCGTGCCCGAAGCCCATGCGCCGGAGCTCGCTCCGGAGACCCCCGTTCGCGCCATCCTGCACAACACCCGCGACGTTCTGTTGCCGACCATGACCATCAAGGCCGCGGTCGAGACCTTCGATGAGGCTGAAGCCGAGGCTCTGGCCGTCGTGGACTCGAAAGTTACCCGCCGAGTGGTCGGCATCCTCACGGAGGCGCATGCATTGCGCCGCTACTCGCAGGAATCCGAGTTGCGCCGCCGCGAGCTTTTCGGCGAGACCTGACG
>VAZU01000026.1 GCA_005884745.1 Alphaproteobacteria bacterium | reverse complement strand
CCGCGAAGATGACGTAGGGCGCCGTCCGATAGAGCCAGGACGCATTGGTCGCGAGCACGGCCTCCTTGTGCAGCAGCTTCCCCAGGTCGGAATAGGGCTGCAGCAGCGGCGGACCGCGCCGGCGCATCAGCCGCGCCTTCACCTTGCGGGTGACGCCGAGCAGCAGCGGCGCCACCGCGACGACGAGCAGCATCTGCACGGCTTGCCCGAGGAGATCGAGAATCAGCGCCATGCCGCCACCACGATCAAGAGCAAGATCAGCGCCGAGAACGTGAGCGTGAGATAGCGGCGGATCGTGAGGAATTGCAGCGGATTGAGCCGGTCTGCGGTTTTCATCGCCGCGCGCACCAGCGGGCCGTAGGCGTAGCGCCAGGCGGGGTCGAACACTTTTACCTGGAAATGCGCCGCGCGGGTCTCGCCCGGCGCCGGCATGTCGAGCTTTTCCCGGACCGCGAACACGGTCGATCCGAATACGCGCCGGATCGGCATGGCGAAGCTCGAGCTGGTGTATTCGGTCGCGGGGCTCGACTGCGGATAGCCGCAATCCCAGATCGCGCTCCGGCGCGTCGCGCGCGTCGCGAAGCGGTGGATGAAGATCGCAGTCAGCGTCGCCGAGCTCGCCAGGAAGATCAGGAGGATCATGCCGTTGTACGAGCTGCGGCCCGCCGCGATCGGCACGATCGACAGCCAGGCCAGACCCGATTGCGGCGGCAGCATCTCGCCGACGAGGCCGTGCACGACCGGCCCGAGCCGATCGATGATGAGGCCGGGGAGAACGCCGGCCAGGAAGCACAGCAGCGCGAAGGCGAACATGACGGCGACCGAGATGCGGTCGACCTCCTGGGCGGCCTCCGCCGCGCCGGTGCGCGGCCGGCCCAGAAACGTGATGCCGAACGCCTTGACGAAGCAGGTCGCGGCGAGCGCCGCCGACAGGGCCAGCAGCGCGCCGACGGCCGGCACCATCAGTTTCAGCCCCCATTGCGGCAGCTGCGGGCTCACCAGGATCGCCTGGAACGTCAGCCATTCGGAGACGAAGCCGTTGAGCGGCGGCAGCGCGGAGATCGCCGCGCAGCCGATCAGGAAAGCGACGGCGGTGTGCGGCATGCGGTGAATGAGGCCGCCGAGGCGCTCCATGTCGCGCTCGTGCGTCGCGCTGAGCACCGCGCCGGCGCCGAAGAACAGCAGGCTCTTGAACAGCGAATGATTGAGCACGTGGAACAGCGCGGCCGTGAGCGCCAGCGCCGCCGCCCAGGCGATGCCGTTCTGCTGGAACGCGATTGCCAAGCCGAGCCCGATGTAGATGATGCCGATGTTCTCCACCGTGTGATAGGCGAGCAGGCGCTTGAGATCGTGCTGCATCAGCGCGTAGAGCACGCCGAGCACCGTGGTCAGCCCGGCAAAGGCCAGCACGATGATGCTGGTCCACCACGGCGGCGTGCCGATCAGATCGAATACGATCCGCACGAAGCCGTAGACGGCGACTTTGGTCATGACCCCGCTCATCAGCGCCGAGACATGACTGGGCGCGGCGGGATGCGCGAGCGGCAGCCAGACGTGCAGGGGCACGACACCGGCCTTCGAGCCGGCGCCGATGAGCACCAGCATCAACGCGATCGCCGCGACGGCGGGCTCCGGATGCGCGGTTCGCATCGCATCGAACGCATAGGCGCCGGCGGGGCCGGCGAGGAGACCGAATGCGAGCAGCAGCGCGAGCGTGCCGAAGCTCGCCATGACGAGGTAGATATAGCCGGCGCGGGCGTTGCCGGGCTCATCGTGGTGGGCGACGACGAGCGCCCAGGAGGTGAGCGACATGAACTCCCACGTCAAAAGAAACGTGAAGGCGTCGTCGGCCAGCACGACGAGGTTCATGGCGGCCAAATAGGCGGCAAAGAACGGCAGCACCCGCCGCGGCGCCGTTTCGTGCCGGCCATAGCCGAGCGCGTAGAGGCTCGCGGCCGAGCCGCCCAGATCGGCCACGACCAGGAAGAACGCCGAGAGCGCGTCGAGGCGAAAATACGCGCCGAGCCCCGGCAGGCCGATCGGCAAGGTCAGGGTCGACACCTGCCCCGGGTCCGCTACGAGCCGCACGAGCGCGCCCGCGAGCAGCATGAGCGAGGCGGCGAGGCTTGCCGCATAGACGATCGGCGACGCGCTCGCCGCGCGCCCGAGCGCCACCGCGAGCGCGGCGATGGCGAGCAGCGCTGCCGCGCACGAAAGCGCGAGGATCAGCATTCGGGCTCAGCGGAGTCGGGCTGGAAATCGGTCCCAGCACGGCGGCGGGTGTGGCACGTCAATGAAGTCCCCACGGGCTCGTCATGCCGGGGCCGAGCCCCGGATCGGCGTCAGGGGCAGGCTCCGCGAAGGAGCCCGGGATCCATGAACAGGGCCAATACCGGATGGATCGGAGTTCATGGGTTCCCGGTTCGCCGCTTTCGCGGCGACCCGGAATGACGACTCAGAGATTTAAGCGGCTCGTTGCTAGCACATGGCAGCGCAAGTGTGGCGGATTTTCAGCGGATTTCCCCATCGCCGTCGGGCGCTCAGATGCTCAGATACCGGTGCCGGATGTCGCTCGCGGCCGCGAGCTGCGGCGAGGTGCCGGTCCACACCACCTGACCCTTCTCGATGATGTAGTGCCGGTCGGCGATGCGGGTGAGCGCCTCGACGTTCTTGTCGATCAGCAGAATGGAGAGGCCGGCGGCCTTCAGGCCGGCCAGGCACCGCCAGATCTCCGCGCGCATCAGCGGCGCCAGCCCCTCGGTCGCCTCGTCGAGAATGAGCAGTTTCGGGTTGGTCATCAGCGCCCGGCCGACGGCGAGCATCTGCTGCTCGCCGCCGGAGAGCTGCGTGCCCATGCTCTCACCGCGCTCGGCTAGTAGAGGGAAGAGCCGGAACACCCGGTCAAGCGTCCATGGGTTCCCGGCGCCGGCGCGGTTGGCGGCGGTCGCCACCAGATTTTCACGCACGGTGAGGTTCGGGAAAATCTGCCGCCCCTCGGGCACGAGCCCGATGCCGAGCTTGGCAACGCGATAGGCCGGCAATGCGCAGATCTCCCGCCCCTCGAAGCGGATCGTGCCGGCGCGCGCCCGCGTGAGCCCCAGGACCGAGCGCACCGTCGTGGTCTTGCCCATGCCGTTGCGCCCCATCAGCGTCACCACCTCGCTCCGCCCGATCGACAACGAGACGCCGAACAGCACTTGGCTCAGTCCGTAAAACGTCTCGACGCGGTCGAGCTCGAGGAGGTTTGCGTCAGCCATGCCGCAGCCTCCCGATCAGGCCGTCGATGCCGCCGCGGGCGAACAGCACGATCAGCAGCAGCATCGGGCCGAGGATGATCTGCCAATACTCCGTCACCCGCGAGAGACCCTCTTCGAGCACCAGGAGCGAGATGGCGCCGAACAGCGGCCCGAACAGCGAGCCCATGCCCCCGAACACGACCATGACGATCAGGTCGCCCGAACGCGTCCAGTACATCATAGCCGGACTGACGAACTCGGTGTGGTTGGCGAGCAGCGCGCCGGCGAGCCCGCACCACGTGCCGGCGATCACGAACGCGGCGAGGCGATAGCGGAAGGTGGGAAAGCCGATCGCCTGCATGCGCCGGTCGTTCGAGCGCGACCCGCAGATGACCATGCCGAACCGCGAGTTGATCAGCCGCCAGGTGAACGCGATGCTCGCCAGCAGCAGCGCCAGGCACAAATAATAGAACTGCGTGTGGTCGGAGAGATTGATCAGGCCGGCGAAGCGGCTGCGCGAATAGATGGTGAGCCCGTCGTCGCCGCCGTAGCGGTCGAGCCCGGCCGCGACGTAATAGACCATCTGGGCGAACGCCAGCGTGATCATGATGAAATAGACCCCGCGGGTGCGCAGCGACAGCGCGCCGACGACGAGCGCGAACAGCCCGGAGACCGCCAGCGCGACCGGCCATTGCACGAAGCCGGATCCCACGCCCTCGGCGGCGAGGATGCCGACCGCGTAGCCGCCGATGCCCAGATAGGCGGCATGGCCGAAGCTCACCATGCCGCCGTAGCCGAGGATCAAATTGAGGCTCGTCGCGGCGATCGCCAGGATGACGATGCGGGTGAACAGAGTCAGCACGAACTGGTCGCCGCTCGCCGCCGTATAGACCGGCAGCAGCGCGAGGCCGGCGACGACGATGACGACGAAGGGGGCGCGGACGTCGAGCGCGGCTCTCATCGGCCGGCGACCGGAAACAGGCCTTGCGGGCGCAGCGCCAGCACGATCGCCATCAGCAGGTAGATCAGCATCGAGGACAGCGCGGGCGCGAGCGTCGAGGCCGCCGTCGAGCTCAACGCGAGGCGGAGCAGATCGGGCAGGAACGCGCGGCCGAGCGTGTCGACCACGCCGACGAAGACCGCGGCGACGAACGCGCCGCGGATCGAGCCGATGCCGCCGATGACGATGACGACAAAGGCGAGGATCAGGATGTTCTCGCCCATGCCGATCTGCACGGTCAGGATCGGGGCGTGCATCAGGCCGGCGAGACCGGCCAACGCCGCGCCGAGCGCGAATACCAGGGTGAACAGCAGCTTGATGTCGACGCCGAGCGCGCCGGCCATCTCGCGGTTGGAGGCGCCGGCGCGGATCAGCATGCCGAGCCGCGTCCGCATCACCACGACATAGAGGAACAGCGCGACCAGCAGCGACACCAGGATGATCAGCAGCCGGTAGGCCGGATAATAGATGCCGAAGATATCGACGGCGGTGTTGAGCGCGGAAGGAACCGGCAGGCTCAGGCCGGCCGGCCCCCAGACCAGCCGCACCAGCTCGTTGAAGAACAGGATGAGGCCGAACGTGCCGAGCACGTGATCGAGATGATCGCGGCCGTAGAGGGGTCGCAGAGCGAGCATCTCCAGCACGATGCCGAGCAGCAAGGTCGCGGCGAGCGCCAAGAACGCGCCGGCGAAGAAATTGCCGGTCCACGCGACGAAGGTCGCGGCGAAATACGCGCCCATCATGTAGAGCGAGCCGTGCGCGAGGTTGACGAGGTCCATGATGCCGAAGACCAGCGTCAGCCCGGCGGCGAGCAGGAACAGCAGCAGGCCGAACTGCAGGCCGTTCAAGCATTGTTCGACCAGGAGCAGCATCAATGGTCCGTCAGGAGTCGGGCGTCAGAAGCCAGGCGTCAGAGGCCCGGGGCCATGTTCCCGGACCCTGACTTCCGACTCCTGACCCCTGGCATCACCATTTCATCGGGCACGTGGCGTGGAACAGATCCTGGCTGTCCTTGAGGATGGTGGCAACCGTCTTGAGCCCGAACGTGCCGTCGGCGTTCTTCACCGTCTCCTGCAGGTAGAAATTCTGGATCGGGAAGTGATTGTTGCCGTATTTGTAGGGCCCGCGCACCGAGGCATAGTTCGCCTTGCGCATCTCGTCGCGGATGGCGTCCTTCTGCGTAAGGTCGCCCTTGACCGCCACCACCGCGCTGTTGATCAGGTTCGCGGCGTCGTAGGCCTGCGCGCCGTAGAACGACGGCCCGTGCCCGTATTTGGCGCGGAAATCGGCGACGAATTTCTGGTTGGCGGGGTTCGGCAGGTCGTTGACCCATTCCTGGGCGCCCGGCACGCCGAGCGCGACATCCTTCTGCAGCGGCAGCGTGGTCTCGTCGATGGTGAACGCGGTGTAAAGCGGGATCTGATCCCTGAGCCCGGCCTGGGCATATTGGCTGAGGAATTGCACGCCGGCGGCGCCGGGATAGAACACGAAGATCGCCTCCGGCTTGGCGGCGCGCGCCTTGGAGAGCTCCGCGGAGAAATCGAGCTGGTCGGGCCACTTGGTGTATTCCTCGCCGATCACCTGGCCCCTGTAGGTGGCCTTGACGCCGGCCAGCATGTCCTTGCCGGCGGCGTAGTTCGGGCCGAGCAGGTAGAGCGTCTTCACGCCCTTCTGCTCGAGGTAGATGCCCATGGCGTGCGGCGTTTGGTCGTTCTGCCACGACGTCGAGAAGAAGAACGGCGAGCACAATTCCCCGGCGATTCGCGAGGGCCCGGCGTTGGCGCTGATGATGAACGTCTGCGAATCCACCGCCGGCTTGAGCGAGGCGAGCAGCACGTTCGACCAGATGTAGCCGGTGATGAAATTGACGTGGTCGGATTGGATGACCTTCTCGGTCTTCTGCTTGCCGACCTCGGGCTTCTGCTGGTCGTCCTCGTAGATCACCTCGACCGGCAGCCCGCCCATCTTGCGGCCGAGGTGATCGAGCGCGAGCTCGAACGAGTTGCGCATGTCGTTGCCGATCACCGCGGTCGGGCCGCTGAAGGTGTCGACGAACCCGATCTTGACCGAACCCTGCGCCAGGGCCGGTCCGGTCGCGAACGCGAGCGCGGCCACAGCCGCAAGCGATGCTTTTTTCATGGGCTCGATTCCTCCCCTTTGGATTCCCAATTTGCACCACGAACCATGCTATCGAGATCAGGATCGTGGATTTGACTTTCGCTAATTCGACCAAAGTCTAGATTTGTACCGGGAATTCCGGGAACTGTCCGCGAACGAGGCAGTATACTGCCGGGTGATGCTCAAGCAAGCTGGCCGGATATGGCCAAAAAGCGCAAAAAACACTGTATAGTGCATCATCGCCGCCAAGGTCGCGGGCGCGTGGAATGCTGGCGCAGAGCGCCGGCCCCGCAAGCCATCTAGAGAACACGGGAGTCCCCCATGGCAACGATCGCCGGCTCGCTCGAGGAGGCGCTCGCGCCGATCGCCGACGGTTGCATGCTGCTGGTGCCGCGCGGCAATGCCGGTGTGGCCATGGCGGCGACCCGCGCACTGGTCCGGCGCGGCGCCAAACGGCTCAACCTCGTCGCGGTGCCGACCTCGGGCATCCAGGCCGACCTGCTGATCGGGTCGGGATGCGTCGAGAGCATCGAGGCGGCGGGCGTGAGCCTCGGCGAGCTCGGGCCGGCGCCGCGTTTTGCCGCCGCGGTGCGCGCGGGCGAGATCCTGGTCAAGGACACCACCTGCCCGGCCTTGCATGCCGCGCTGCAGGCGAGCGAGAAGGGCGTGCCGTTCCTGCCGCTGCGCGGGCTCCTCGGCTCGGACCTGGTGAAATACCGGCCGGACTGGCGCGTGATCGACAACCCGTTCGCCAACCACGATCCGATCGTGCTGCTGCCGGCGATCAAACCCGACGTCGCGCTGTTCCACGCCCCGATGGCGGATGCGGCCGGCAATGTGTGGATCGGCGCGACGCGCGAGCTCATGACCATGGCGCATGCCGCCCGCGCAACCGTCGTCACGGTCGAAACGCTCCACGAGCAGAACTTGCTCGACGACCCCGTGCTCGCGGCCGGAACGCTCGCGGGCTTCTATGTCGAGAAAGTTGCCATTGCGCCGCGCGGCGCCTGGCCGCTGGCGCTGCCCGGCCATTATGCGCGCGACGAGGCGCACCTTGCCGAATATGCGCGGCTCGCGGCGAGCGCCGAGGGATTTGCCCGCTATCTCGACCTCTACGTCCATGAGCGGCGCGCGGCCTGACGGCGAATTCCGCACCGAGGAACTGCTGGCCGAGGTGATGAGCCGGCTGATCGGGGATGCGCGCCACGTCGCGGTCGGCGCGCAATCGCCGATCCCGGCGGCGGCGGCGCTGCTGGCACGCCGGCGCGGCGGCGGCCGGCCCTGGGTATCGATCCTGGAGAGCCGGACCCACAATTTCTTCACCGACGGCGGACGCGAACTGTTCGACTGCGCCGGCCAGGGCCGGCTCGATGTTTTCTTCCTGTCCGGCGGACAGATCGACGGCGAGGCCAACATCAATCTCGTGAGCGTCGGGGATTACCGCAAACCGAAGGTGCGGTTCTCCGGCTCGTTCGGCTCCGCCTATCTCTACTTCGTCGTGCCGCGCGTCATCCTGTTCCGGCTCGAGCACTCGCGCCGCGCGTTGGTCGAGAAAGTCGATTTCATCAGCGCGCCGGGAACGAGCTCGCAGAACGTCTACCGCCCCGGCGGACCGATTGCGCTGGTGACGCCGCTGTGTTTGTTCGCATTCGACCGGGAGAAAAAGCGGTTCCGGCTGCAAAGCGTGCATCCCGGCCACAGCGTCGAGGAAGTGATCGAAAACACCGGGTTCGACTTCGACCGGCCGGCGCAGCTGCCGCAGACGCCGGCGCCCTCGGCCGAGACGCTGCGACTGCTGCGCGAGGTCGTGGCGCCGGAGCTCGCCGATGCATACCCGCGATTCGCCGCGTCGGTATTCGGGATCCCTACTCAGCGTCGTTCCGGAAACGGCGAAGCCGCTATCCGGAATCCATGATCACGAAGCTTCCTTGTCATTCGACAGACAGTGTTCATAGGTTCCGGGTTCGCGGGCTTGCGCCCGCGCCCCGGAATGACGTTGGAGGGAGCAACCGGCGAACATGCAAAACCTGAAAATCGACGGCGAGCGGCTGTGGGGCGAGCTGATGGAGACTGCCGCGATCGGCGGCACGCCCAAGGGCGGCATCTGCCGGCTCACGCTGAGCGATCTCGACCGCCGGGTGCGCGACTGGTTCAAGGTGCGCGCCGAACAGCTCGGCTGCACGGAAGGCGGGGGCCGGGGCAGCGCGACGTGCCGCCGATCGCCATGGGTAGCCATCTCGATACCCAGCCCACGGGAGGAAAATTCGACGGCGTGCTGGGCGTGCTCGGCGCGCTCGAGGCGCTGCGCACCCTGGTCGAGGCCGGCTACGAGACGTTCGCGCCGATCGAGGTGGTGAACTGGACCAACGAGGAAGGCGCGCGGTTCTCGCCGGCCATGACCTCCTCGGGGGTGTTCGCGGGCGCGTTCGATCGCGCCTGGGCGGTGTCGCGCCGGGACCGTTCCGGCGAAACGTTCGGCGCGGCGCTCGAGGCGATCGGCTACCGGGGCCCAGAACGATGCGGGGCGCATCCGCTCTCGGCGTTTTTCGAGCTGCACATCGAGCAGGGCCCGATCCTGGAGGCCGAAGCCAAGGACATCGGCATCGTCACCGGCGTGCAGGGCATGCGCTGGTACGAGGCGAGCGTGGTCGGCCAGGACGCCCATACGGGCGCCACCCCGATGCACCTGCGCAAAAACGCGCTCGTCGGCGCCGCCCGCCTGGTCGACAAGGTCGATGCGATTGCCCGCGCGCACCCGCCGCTCGCCGTCGGCACCGTGGGCTCGCTCGAAGTCAAGCCGAACTCGCCCAATGTCGTGCCGGGCGAGGTGCATTTCACCGTGGACTTCCGGCATCCGGAGACCGCCGTGCTCGATTCCATGGAGCGGATGTTGTTCGCGGCGGTCGCGGAGGTTTGCGGACCGTTGCGGCTCGAGGCAACGGCGACGAAGATCTGGGACCAGCCGCCGGTCGCCTTCGATGCGGGATGCATCGCCGCGGTGCGCGAGGCCGCGGCGCAATCGGGATTCTCGGCGCGCGAGATTTTCTCCGGCGCCGGCCACGACGCCGCCTACGTGGCGCGCGTGGCGCCGACCGCGATGATCTTCGTGCCGTGTCGCGACGGCATCAGCCACAACGAAGCCGAGTTCAGCTCGAAGGAGCAATGCGCGGCCGGCGCCCAGGTGCTGCTGCAGGCCGTGCTCAACTACGACCGCGCACTGGCGGAGCGGCACGCGCGCTGATCCAAGGGCTGGCTCGGCATCAATTTTTGAGGCCCATTGCCGCAAGTCTCGCAATCAAAGCGGAAACCGCCGATCAGGAGTTGGCCTTGTCGTTCGGCTCCTTGACCAGCTCCTTGAGCTTGTCGGACATCGGCAGTTGGATGTTGATGCCCTTGGGAGGAATCGGGTTCTCGAACCACTTGGTATAGAGCTTCACGAACTCGCCCGAGCGCATCAGGCCGGTCAGGGTCTCGTCGACCAGCGCCTTGAATTGCGGGTCGTCGCGGCGGAACATCAGCGCATAGGGATCGGACGGGTAGGCGGCTTCCAGCAATTTGAAGTCCCCGGGAATCTTTGCGTTCGCCCGGAATCCGGCGACCAGAATGTCATCTTCCATCCAGGCGCTCGCACGTCCGGTGTCGACGAGCAGGAACGACTCGGCGTGATCCTTGCCTTGCATGATGGTGAGGCCGAGTTTCTCCTCATTGTTCAGTCTGTTGACGAATTGCGCGGTATTGGTGCCTGCCGTCACCGCCACGGTCTTTCCTTTCAGGTCGTCGGCCGTGCGGATGCCGCTATCGGTGCGGACCAGCCATTTGAACTGAGGCACGAAAAACGTCACCGAGAATGCGACCTGCTTCTGTCGGGCAAGCTGGTTGGCGGTCGATCCGCATTCGATGTCGACCGTACCGTTGGCGACAAGCGGCATGCGCGTCGCAGAAGTGACCGGATTGTACTCCACCTTCAGGTTCGGTGTTCCGAGCTTGCCCTTCACTTTCTCGATGACGTGCCGACACAGCTCGATGGAAAAGCCTACAGGCTGCTGTTTGTCATCGAGATAGGACAAGGGAAGCGAGCTCTCGCGGTACCCGATGGTGAAGGTCCCGACGTCCTTGACCTTCTTCAGAGTGCCTTCAAGATCTTGGGCGACTGCCGTCGTCGAGACGATACC
>VAZU01000395.1:1851-3857 GCA_005884745.1 Alphaproteobacteria bacterium | reverse complement strand
AATGTCACGACCCAGGCCATGGACGTCGGCGCGCTCACCCCGCCGCTGTGGGGCTTCGAGGAGCGCGAGAAGCTGATGGTGTTCTACGAGCGCGCCTCGGGCGCCCGCATGCACGCCAATTATTTCCGCACCGGCGGCGTGCATCAGGATCTGCCGCCGCAGCTCATCGACGACATCTGGGACTTCTGCGACCCGTTCCTCGTCGTTTGCGACGACATCGAGGGCCTGCTCACCGACAATCGCATCTTCAAGCAGCGCAATGTGGAGATCGCGGTCGTCAGCCAGGAGGATGCCTGGAACTGGGGTTTTTCCGGCGTGATGGTGCGAGGCTCGGGCGCCGCCTGGGACCTGCGCAAGGCGCAGCCCTACGAATGCTACGCGGAAATGGAGTTCGACATTCCGGTCGGCAAGAACGGCGACTGCTATGACCGTTACCTCGTGCGCATGGAGGAGATGCGCCAGTCCGTCCGCATCATGAAGCAGTGCTTGGAGAAGCTGCGCCTGCCCGAGGGCCAGGGTCCCGTGGTGTTCCCCGACAACAAGATCGTTCCGCCCCGGCGCGAGGTGATGAAGAGCTCCATGGAAGCCCTGATCCATCATTTCAAGCTCTACACCGAGGGCTTCCACGTGCCGCCGGGCGAGGTCTATGCGGCGGTCGAGGCGCCGAAAGGCGAGTTCGGGGTCTATCTCATCGCCGACGGCACCAACCGGCCCTACAAGTGCAAGATCCGCGCGCCCTCGTTTGCCCATCTGCAGGCCATGGATTTCCTCACGCGCGGACACATGCTGGCCGACGTCTCGGCGATCATCGGCTCGCTCGACATCGTGTTCGGCGAGATCGACCGCTAGGGGAAATCGTGTCCAAGCAATCCGGCGGCGACGTCATGCCGCGAGAGCCCATCCAGACGGCGGCCGCCGGCGCGAGCCGCTGAACCCATGTTCCCTGCGGAATGTCCTCGTTGCGCAATGACCTGATCTGCGTCCTCGGCGGCACCGGATTTCTCGGCCGGCGGATCGTTCGCCGCTTGCGCGATCATGGCCACACGGTCCGCGTCGGGTCGCGCCATCCCGAACGCGCCCGATCCCCGATTGCCGATGAGCGGCTGCAGCCGGTCCGGACCGATATTCTGGACGAGGGCTCGCTCGCTGCGGCGCTTGCCGGCGCGCGCGGCGCGGTAAATGCGGTGAGCCTCTACCTCGAGCGCGCAAACGCGACGTTTCGCTCGGTGCACGTGGAGGGAGCCGCGCGCGTCGCGCGCGAGGCCCATCGCGCCGGGGTCGAGCGCTTGATCCACGTATCGGGCATCGGCGCGGATCCCGGCTCCCGCTCGCCCTACATCCGCAGCCGCGGCGAAGGCGAGCTTGCGGTCAAATCCGCCCTCCCCGATGCGACGATCGTGCGCCCGGGGGTGATGTTCGGTTCCGACGATGCCTTTCTCAACACGACGCTGACCCTGCTTCGAAGGCTGCCTGCGTTCCCGATGTTTGGCGACGGCAGAACCAAGCTGCAGCCGGCAGACGTGGAGGATGTCGCCGAGGCCATCGCCCTCGCGTTTGTGCATGACCAATCGCTGTACGAGCTCGGCGGTCCTCGGATCTATACATATGAAGGTCTACTGCGGACGATTGCGCAAAAGGCCGGATTGAAGCCGGTGCTGGTCCCGGTACCGTTCTCGCTTTGGCAGGCTCTGGCGTGGACCGCGGAGCTGCTGCCCCATCCGCCGGTCACCCGCAATCAGGTGGAACTGATGCGGATCGACACGATCGCCGGCTCGGAGCCGGGATTCGAGGCGCTCGGAATCTCGCCGCGCCCGCTCGAAGACGTTCTCGACCTGATCCTGTCCGGCGGCCCGGCCGAGGCGAACGCGAAGAGATGAATTCGCGTCTTGCACAAATCGGGTGGCGGCCGGTCCGGGGCTTTGGCATGAGCACCCCGAAGAGGGGATAAAACAGCTCGGACGCGCAGGATTTGGAGATGGCAAGCAGAGCCCAAGGCGAGCGTGCAA
>VAZU01000395.1:0-1841 GCA_005884745.1 Alphaproteobacteria bacterium | reverse complement strand
GGGACAAAATCGCCGAGGATCTCGACCGCCACGGCTGTGCGCTCACCGGACCAGTGCTCGGCACGGCGGAGTGCGCGAGCCTTGTCGCGCTCTATGCGTGCGACGAAAACTTCCGCAGCCGCGTCGTCATGGGGCGGCACGGCTTCGGCAGCGGCGAATACAAATATTTCTCCTATCCGCTTCCCGGTCCGATCGGCGCGTTGCGGGCCGGGCTCTATCCACGCCTCGCGCCGATTGCGAACCGTTGGAACGAGCGGATGGGATTGCGGCCGCGTTATCCGGCGGACCATGAAACCTTTCTGCGCAAGTGCCATGCGGCTGGACAATCGCGTCCGACCCTCCTGCTGCTGAAATACGTGACTGGCGATTTCAATTGCCTGCATCAGGACCTTTATGGCGAGCTCGCGTTCCCGCTGCAGGCCACCTTCCTGCTGTCGCGACCGCGAGGCAATTTCACCGGAGGCGAATTTTTGCTCGTCGAGCAGCGCCCGCGCATGCAGTCGCGCGCCGAAGTGGTGCCGCTCTCCGAAGGCGAGGGCGTGATCTTCGCGGTGCACCAAAGGCCGGTCGAAGGCGCACGGGGCTATATGCGCCACGGCGTGAGCCGGCTGCGCAGCGGCGAGCGCTACACCCTCGGCGTGATCTTTCACGACGCCAAGTGAACGACGGCGCGGTATTCGTGTCGCTCAGGAACTTTTTCGCATGGAATGGATTGTCTCGCAGCCCGATCCACGATTGCGAGCAAATTGCCTTGTTTGCGAACCGTCGAACCGTCCTGCCGGTCCTCGTCCTTTTGTGCGGCGCGCTCGTGAGCGGGCCTTCCGTAGCCAAGTCCAAGCGCCACGCGCATGAGCGGGCGCAGCCGCCGCTTTCCGCCGATGCCGTCAACCAAGCCGAATTTTCGCCCTCGCTCAAGCTCGACCGGGTGAATCCGCTGATGCTCAAGGTTGAGATCCTGCTGGATCGGGCCGCCGTTTCTCCCGGGCAGATCGACGGCAAGAACGGCGAGAACGCCCGCAAGGCGATCGCCGCGTTCCAGCAATCGCGCGGGCTCGATGCGAGCGGCAAGCTCGACCCCGACACCTGGAACGCGCTGAAGCAAGGTTTCGACCAAAAGGCGATCGTCGAATATGAGATCAGCGAGCAGGACGTCAAAGGCCCGTTCGCAAAGACGATCCCGAGCGGCCTGGAGAAGATGGCCCGCCTCGGTCGTCTCTCCTACACGAGCGCGCTCGAGCTGTTGGGCGAGAAATTCCACGCGGACCCGAAGCTGCTCAAGCTGCTCAATCCGGGCAAGCGTTTCGATCAGGCCGGGACTTCGATCCTGGTGCCCAACGTCGGCGAGCACGACCTGTCCGGTCGCGTGGCCAAGATCGAGGTCGACAAGTCCGGGCGCGATCTGCGCGCGCTCGGAGAGAACGGCGAGCTCATCGCGTTCTATCCGGCTTCGATCGGCAGCGGGGAGAAGCCGGCGCCGAGCGGGCAATTCAAGGTCCGCAGGATCGCCCATAATCCCACCTACCATTACTACCCGAAATTCAAGTTCTAGGGCGTGCACACCAGCCGCAAGCTCACGGTCGCGCCCGGCCCGAACAATCCCGTCGGATTGGTCTGGATCGATCTCACCAAGGAGAGCTACGGCATCCACGGCACGCCAGATCCCGAGCGGATCGGCAAGACCTACTCGCACGGCTGCATCCGGCTGACGAACTGGGACGCGCTCGATCTCGCCAAGCGCGTGCGCAAAGGCACGCCGGTCGCTTTCGTGGACCAACCTTCCTCGCTGCCGAGTGGCGAAGGACCGGGCGAAGCCCACGGGCGGAAGTGAGACTGCCGTCGGC
>VAZU01000394.1 GCA_005884745.1 Alphaproteobacteria bacterium | reverse complement strand
CTCAACACGGTGAAAACCAGGGGCGTGCTCAACTGCGGCTCGAACCCGGGACTGGCGGGATTCGGCCAGCCGAACGCCCAGGGCGACTGGACCGGATTCGACGTGGATTTCTGCCGGGCAATCGCGGCGGCGATCTTCGACGACCCCACCAAGGTGAAATTCGTGGCGTTGACCGCCAAGGACCGGTTCACGGGACTGCAATCGGGAGAAGTCGATCTCTTGTCGCGCAACACCACCTGGACGCTCTCGCGCGATACCGCGCTCGGCCTGAATTTCACCAGCGTCTGGTACTATGACGGCCAGGGCTTCATCATCCGCAAGGCGCTCAAGGTCAACTCGGCGCTCGAACTCAGCGATGCCGCGGTCTGCGTCGGGCAAGGGACGACGACCGAGCTCAACCTCGCGGATTATTTCCGCGCCAACAAGATGAAGCTCAAGACCGTCACGTTCATGACCAACGACGAGACCGTGAAGGCCTACGAGGCCGGCCGATGCGACGCATTCACCACCGATGCCTCGGGGCTCTACGCGGAGCGGATGCGCTTCGCCAACCCGAACGATCACGTGGTGCTGCCGGAGATCATCTCGAAGGAGCCGCTGGGGCCCGCAGTGCGCCACGGCGACGACCAGTGGTTCGACATCGTGAAATGGGTGCATTACGCGATGCTCAATGCCGAGGAGATGGGCGTTGGCCAGAAGACGATCGATGAGGCGCTGGCATCCACTACCCCCGACGTGAAGCGCCTGGCGGGCACCGAAGGCAATTACGGCGAACAGCTCGGCCTTACCAAGGACTGGGCCGTGCGCATCATCAAGCACGTGGGCAACTATGGTGAAGTGTTCGAGCGCAATGTCGGCCAGGGATCGCCCCTGAAGATCGCCCGCGGCCTCAACGCACTATGGACGAAGGGCGGGCTCCAATACGCGCCGCCGATCCGGTGACGGGCGCGCCGGCCGATCGGACCGTGGACCTGCCGGCTGATGGCGTCCGGCTCGGCCGGGCGCCGTGGAGGTGGCGATGACCGCCGTGTCGGACATCGAGAAGCCGAAGGTATCGCTTCTCTACAATCCGAAAGTGCGGAACGTCGCCTATCAGCTGTTGCTCTGCGGCGTCATTGCCGTTCTCGTCTATGGCGCCGTCGCCAACGCGATCGAGAACCTCAGGCGCGCGAAAATCGCCTCGGGATTTGGTTTCTGGGACTACCCGGCCGGATTCGACATCAGCCAGAGCCTGATCGAGTACAGCAGCACCTCCACCTACGGCCGCGCCTTCTGGGTGGGGCTGTGCAACACGCTGCTGGTCGCCGGGCTCGGCATCGTGTTCGCGACGATCGTCGGGTTCGTCGTCGGCATCGCACGGCTGTCGAAGAACTGGCTGCTGGCGCGGCTTGCGAGCGGCTATGTCGAACTGATCCGCAACCTGCCGGTGCTGCTGCAGCTTCTGTTCTGGTACAACGCCGTGCTCAAGGCACTGCCGGAAATGCGCGACAGTCTGGCCATTCCGGGCGGTTTCCTGAACAATCGCGGCCTGTTCATTCCGCAGCCGATCTTCCACCCGGGTTTTGGCGCGGTGCTCGCGGCGTTGCTGGTCGGCGTCGTCGGGTCGATCGCGTTCCGAATCTGGGCGCGCAAGCGCCAGGAGCGGACCGGCGAGCGGGCACCGGTGCTGTGGGTCGCGCTCGGCCTGATCGTCGGGCTTCCGCTCGTCGTCTTCGTCCTGGCGGGGTCGCCGATCGAGCTGTCCTATCCGGAAAAGGGACGATTCAGCATCAACGGCGGCATCGAGGTCCTGCCCGAGCTGGTCGCGCTGCTGTTCGGCCTGGTGATCTATACGGGCGCCTTCATCGCCGAGGTGGTCCGCGCCAGACGGAAGCCGCCTATTCGCTGGGCTTGAGGCCCGGGCCGACGCTCCGCCTGGTCGTTCTGCCTCAGGCGATGCGTGTGATCATCCCGCCGCTGACCAGCCAATACCTGAATCTCACCAAGAACTCCTCGCTCGCGGTTTTTGTCGGGTACCCCGATCTCGTGCTGGTATTCGCCGGCACCGTGCTCAACCAGACCGGACAGGCGGTCGAGGTGATCGCCATCACCATGCTGGTGTACCTCACGATCAGCCTGGTCACCTCGCTGTTCATGAATTGGTTCAACCGGCGCATGGCGCTGGTGGAACGCTGAGGACGCCGCCATGACCGCGACCGACGTTCAGCACGTCTACGTCCGCCGGCTGCTTGTGGACGCTCAGCCGGCGCCGTTGACGATGACCGGCCCGATCGGCTGGCTGCGCGCCAACCTGTTCTCGACGCCGCTCAATACCGCGCTGACGATCTTGTCGATCCTGCTGATCGCCTGGGTCGTTCCGCCGTTCGTGAGATTTCTGGTGATCGACGCGACCTGGGTGGGCGTCGACCGGGA
>VAZU01000393.1:2042-2947 GCA_005884745.1 Alphaproteobacteria bacterium | reverse complement strand
GAATCCCCCAGGTGATCATGATGCGCGCGATCCAGATGCGCGCACCGACCTTCTCCATGATCATGTTGCTGGGGACCTCGAACAGGCAATAGCCCCAGAAGAACGCGCCGGCCGCCATGCCGAACATCGAGGCGTCGAGCCCGAGGTCCTTGTTCATGGTCAGCGCGGCAAAGCCGACGTTGATACGGTCGAGATAGCAGAAGAAATACGTCAGGATCGCGAACGGCAGCAGGCGCAGATAGACTCGGGAGAGCATAGCGCCCGCGAGGCCGGCGCCAAAGGCAAAATCCCATGGTAGCCAGGATGCAACGTCCGCAGAGCGGGATCGCCAATCCCGGACTGCGCTTCGCTCGATCCGGGGCTACTGCGCGGATTTCCGGCGCCGGGCCGCGTTCAGCGGGCCAAGGTGCCGTTGTGTCCGGTATAGGTGACCGACTGGCCGGCCTTGAGGACGGCGGCGGAGGGGGTCGCGCTCACGTGCGCGGCAATGCCGACGCTCACCACCAGGATGGCGCCCAATAGCGCAACGACCACGATCTTGACGTGGGTGGTGCGGGAGGCGGCGAGAAGCGAATGGTCCATGGGGTCGCAATTGGATGCGCGTGGGGGCTCGTGCAACCGGCGCTCACGCCGGCTTGAACATTTGTGATATTGGGCGGTCGTCGTTTCGGGACGCCGTCCCAAGTCCGGGGCAGGCGCCGCGGCGAGCCCGGAAGCCTCATTCGCGTCATGCCGGAGCATCCTTCATGTCCACACCCAAAGCGCTGTTCTTCGACGTATTCGGCACGCTGATGGATTGGCGCAGCTCGATTGCGCGCGAGGCAAGAGCCATTCTCGAGCCGCTCGGCCATTCGCTCGACTGGCTGAAATTCGCCGACGCCTGGCGCGGCGAATACCAGCCCAGC
>VAZU01000393.1:0-2034 GCA_005884745.1 Alphaproteobacteria bacterium | reverse complement strand
TCCCGTTCTCCAAGCTCGACGCGCTGCACCGGATGAATCTCGAAAGGATCCTGCCGCGGTTCGCAGTCCGCGGGCTCGACGAGAACGCGCTCGAAAACCTCAATCTCGCCTGGCACCGGCTCGATGCGTGGCCGGACGTGCCGCTCGGGCTTGCGCGTCTGCGCCACGTCTACCTGCTCGCGCCGGTGTCGAACGGCAACATCGCCCTGATGGTGGATCTCGCCCGCCGCAATCATCTGCATTGGGACGCGATCCTGGGCGCCGAAGTCGCCGGCGACTACAAGCCGAAACCCCGGGTTTATCTCGCGTCCGCGGAAGCCTTCAATCTCGAGCCCCACCAATGCATGATGGTCGCCGCCCACAGCCGCGACCTTGCCGCGGCCGCGCAATGCGGGCTCAAGACCGCGCACGTCGCGCGGCCGGACGAATATGGACCGGGCACCGGCGAGCGAGGCCCGACGGTGCCGGTCGATATCGCTGCGACGAGCCTCGAGAATCTGGCTGCGAATCTCGGTGTTTGACCGCGCCTCGCAATAACCGCCGTTGAGTTTGCCCAGCCCCCTGGCGCATAATCCGCCCTCCCCTCCCGGCGCGGCACCCCGCCTCGCGTCACACCTCAGGTCGGAGCCAATGAGCATTGCGTGCGTGTCCGATCTTCGCCCGCGGGCAAAACGGCGCCTGCCGAAATTCGTGTTCGACTATCTCGACGGCGGCGCCGGCTCGGAAACCGGCGTGCGGCGCAACGAGCGAGCGTTCGACGAGCTCATGCTCAAGCCGCGGGCGCTGGTGAACATCGAGAGCCGCGATCTCTCGACCAGCCTGTTCGGGCGGCGCTGGGCGGCCCCGTTCGGCATCGCGCCGATCGGGCTCGGCAATCTGATCTGGCCGCGCGCCGAGGAGGCGATCGCGCGCGCCGCGGCGGCCGCCGACATCCCCTATACGCTGTCGACCGCGGCCAACACCAGGCTCGAGCGCATCGCCGAGATCGCGCCCGGCCACGCCTGGTTCCAGCTCTACGTCTCCAAGCGCGACGAGGACGTGGCCGACATCGTCGAGCGCGTCGAGCGCGCCGGTTACGACGTGCTGCTCTTGACCGTCGACGTGCCGCTCGCGGCGCGGCGGCTGCGCGACATCCGCAACAATTTCATAGTGCCGTTCAAGATCACGCCGCGGGTCGCGCTGGAGCTGCTCACCCATCCGCGCTGGTCGATCGAGACGGTTTCCGCCGGCGTGCCGCGCTTCGTCAACGTCGAGCAATACGCGCCGATGGTCAATCGGCAGTCGATCGCCGCGTATCTCACCTCCGAGATCCGCGGCCGGTTCGACTGGGAGGATCTGAAGAAATTGCGCGCCCGCTGGCGCCGCCGGCTGGTCGTCAAGGGGGTGATGACCGCGGAGGACAGCGTGCGCGTGCGGGATCTCGGCTGCGACGGCATCGTCGTCTCCAACCACGGCGGCCGCCAGCTCGATTCGGCGCCGGCGACGATCGACGTGCTCCCCGAGATCCGGGCCGCAGTGGGCCGGGACTTTCCGCTGATCATCGACAGCGGCGTGCGTTCGGGCGAGCACATCGTCAAGGCGCTCGCGGCCGGCGCCGACTTCGTCCTGGTCGGTCGCGCCATGATGTATGCGGTCGCCGCGCACGGGCCCGCGGCAGCGCAGGAATTGATCGAGCTTCTGATCGACGAGGCGAGCCGCTGCCTCGGCCAGACCGGCTATTGCGATGTCGCCAGCCTCAAGAGCGCCGCTCCCGTGATGCGGCGGCCGTAGGCTGGGTTGGGCGGAGCGAAACCCACCCAAGCGATGGGGTTCGTGCCGCTCCGCTCAACCGATTCTACGGCTGCGGGAACGCATGTCGCTCAAATACAACAGTTTCTAATTTTTTGCAGGATTCGCCCCGATTCGCCCAAAAAACGGGCATTTGCTCCGCGTTTCTCCTTGCAGCGCTGTCCCCCAGGCTGGATCGTAGGTGCCTGATTACGCCGGCGGAAGATTCCGGCGGGAGCGCGGAAGGGCTTGGGGTTCGGGCCGCCC
>VAZU01000392.1:587-3000 GCA_005884745.1 Alphaproteobacteria bacterium | reverse complement strand
GCACGAGCCGCGTGTTGCTGTCGTAGCGGTAGGACGGCCCGCAGGCGTCGGCTTGCAAAGAATCGCTGTCGGGGATCTGCGCGCCGGCCGGATCCTCGAGCCATTGCTTGGACCGCATCCACATCTCGGCGCGGCGGTTGAGCGGCCCGCCGCTCGGCCGGCCGTGCTCGTCGAGCGGCGGCGGCGAGCGCGGCGCCGAGCCGAAGTTCACCGCGGCCACGATTCCCGCATAGGGCTCGCCCCATTCCTGCAGCCGGTCGTAGACGCCGGCGCCGACCCCGCCGACGTCGACGAAGAATCTCTTCGGCTTGTCGGCGTCGATCACCTGCTTGGCCCAGCCCGCGGCTTCCATCGTGTCGAGCGCGCGCCGGCTGACGATTTTCGTCACGCAGCGGCCCTGGCGCCACGCCATGGCGTGGCGGTCGCCGCCCTTCCAGGCCGGATCGAAGCCGATGACGAGCGGCCCGCTCGGCGCGTGGCGCGCCTTGCGCGCGCTCGCGAGGAGCATCGGCGCGAGATAGCTGTCGTGCCCGCTCATCTGGAACGCCTCGGCGGCGGTCGCCGGATATTCCTGCCGGAACAGCAGCTCATCGCCGAGCTCGGCGATCTTCAGGCGCCGCCACGCCATCTGATCGGGCTCGAGGCCGTAGAGCGCGGCATATTCGCCCTCCGCCGCGTCGAGCCTGAACGCGCGGCCGGCCGGGATCCGGTATTCGTCCTGCCAGAACCACGGCACGAAGATCGCGATATATTCGCTCGCTCCCGTCTCCGCCTCGCGCCATTTCCGGTGAAAGAAATTGCCGATGCCGTTGGCGGTGCTCTCCAGGATGACCTCGGTGCCGGGCTCGTTCGGCACCGCCTGCAGCGCGCCCGCGGCGTGAGTTTCCGCGAACGGCCAGAACGCGACTTCGGAGCCGTGGAAGAGCTGGATGGTCGCGGACCGCCCGACCCCCTTGGTGCCGGCGGTGCCGACCTTGAAGCCGGAATCGAGCGCGCTGAAAGCGAGCTCCTCGGCGTTCGCGGCTCCCGTCACCGGCTTGTCCGCCGCCGGGCAATTGGCGTGGAAGCGCTCGACCATTTCGAACAGGTTGTGCGTGGCGCGCGCCTCGTGGGTGAGGATGAAGGCGCGAAGCCCGCGGCCGCGGCTCGCGCGGTGGTAGTAGCGCCCGCCGATGTAGGTCGAGCAGCCCTGCTGCCGGCCTTTCAGGATCAGCGCGCGGACGCGGCCGAGATGTTCGCGCTGGGCTTCGAGCGCCGCATGGACGTGGTGCTGCGCGCGGTTGAAGAAGAGCGGCCTGATCGCGCCGCCCTTGGTGCGGATGCGAAGAATCTCGCCGGCGAAGCGCGGATAATCCTCATCGAGGCGCTGGCGCGCTGGCTCGCGGGCATCGCGGCGCGGCGCGGCGCGTCGAATGCCGCCCAATCCGCATCGAGCTCGCCGAGCGTCAGGTTGAGAACGCGGGCGAGCTGCGGCAGGAATTTCGTCCATTTCAGGCGCCCCTGCTCGATCGCGGAGACGGTCTGGGCCGCCATGCCCGCCGCCTTCGCGAGTCCTGCCTGGGTGAGGTGCGCGGCTTCCCGCGCGCGCTTGACGGCTCTTCCGTCGATCATGGTTGTTCTTCTTGTTGTTGGGCGCGCTTGCGTAGCCCGGATGGAGCATCGCGAAAGCGATGCGCAATCCGGGAATCCCCCCGGATTTCGCGACCGTGCGGTCGCTCCATCCGGGCTACGATCTCATGGAAATGCAAACGGCCGGCGCGTGCCGCGCCGACCGTGACTTTCCCAAATCACGAACGGCGGGGCGCTGTCAAGGATTTCGATGCGCGCCGCTCGGCGCGGCCTGCGCGCCGCTGATCGAGCGCGCGTGGAATTACTTTCGCGAGCCTACGCGGTTATGGATGCGGCCGCTCGCTGCCGCTGCCCCAGGATGCGACCCAATCCTTGACCTGCTCGTGGGGGACGGCTTCGCCGCGATCGAGGGACGCGATCGCCCGCTTGATGCCGGCAACCTGCCACTCGTTGACGTCGAGATACTCGTTGATCGCCTCGGCCGCGAGGAAGGAACGGCTGCGGCCCGTGCTCTTGGCCAATCGCTCCAGCCGCTTCTTGGCGGCGGCGTCGACCCGCACCGTGAAGGTCGTCGAGCGCATGATTTCGATCCTCTGTGCTCGGCTGGTGTACAAGATAGCGCAGAAGCCGACCGATGCAATCCGGACTAAGCCACGAACGAATACCAAGCTGCGAAAATGCGGATCCGGGTGATTATAGCGATGCGCGTAGCTTTTGACCCTTGCGATGACGTATCAGGGTGGTCGTCCCGGAACCCGCCCCGGATCGCGGTTCGTGGCAGGCTCCGCGGGTATCCGGGATCCATGACCACGGGTCTCGCAATTCCGCACAATCCGTGGCCATG
>VAZU01000392.1:0-533 GCA_005884745.1 Alphaproteobacteria bacterium | reverse complement strand
TGGATGCAACGCTGATCTTGATCGATAGCGATGTGGAGCTCGCCCGCGCCCGCGCGCTCGTCGATCGGCTATGGGACTCGAATGACCCGGCCGATGTTGCGCGACTGGAGGCGCAAGCCCGCCTGATTGCCGCCTATGAGCAGCGCAAATGGCCGCGCCGGCCGCCGCGCACCGCGGATCTCATTCGTCACCTCATGGATCAACACGGCCTCACGCGAGCCGACATGGTGCCGATCCTCGGCACGCCGAGCCGCGTCAGCGAAGTTCTGCGCGGGAAAAAGGGGCTGAGCATGGCGATGGTGCAGCGGCTGCGCGCCCGTTTCCGCGTGTCGGCTGACCTGCTGCTTCCGCCGCCGAAACAAGCACCGCGCCGCCGCGCGAGGAGGAGAGCCGCGGCGTGACTGAGGTTTTCGGCGTAAGCCGCGGCTAGGCCGGGAACGCGCTTCCCGAACGCGGATGGCGCCCCTGTCTATAAGTCTCAGCAGCTGTTGTGCTTGCCATATTTTGTCCTTGTCTTGCACGTTACCTTCGAC
>VAZU01000008.1 GCA_005884745.1 Alphaproteobacteria bacterium | reverse complement strand
GGTACGCGATTTCGCGCAAACCGCGGAAGAGATGGGCTTCCATCACCTCGCCGCTCCCGATCACGTGCTGGGCGTGAACGTGGCGAGCCGCCCGGATTGGGGGGACCGCAACACGTCCAAGGATTTTTTTCACGACCCATTCGTCCTATTCGGTTTCTTGAGCGCCTGCACGCAAAAGATAGAATTCTCCACCCAGGTTCTCATCTTGCCGCAGCGCCAGACCGTGCTGGTGGCGAAGCAGGCGGCATCGCTGGACGTGCTATCGGGCGGGCGGTTCCGGTTCGGCGTGGGCGTGGGCTGGAATCCCGTCGAGTTCGTCGGACTGAACGAAAATTTTCACGATCGCGGCAAGCGGCAGGAGGAACAGGTGCGGGTGATGCAGGCGCTGTGGGCCGAGCCGCATGTCGTCTTCAAAGGCAAATGGCACAGCATCGAAGACGCCGGCATCAACCCGTTGCCGACAAGGCGGACCATCCCCGTGTGGTTCGGCGGGCACGCCGATGCAACATTGCGGCGGATCGCCAAAATGGGCGACGGCTGGATGATGCTGGCGCACCCGAAGGGCCCCGAGGCCGAGACCGCATTCGCAACGTTGCGGCGATATGTCGAAGACGAAGGACGTGATCCGAACGCGATCGGCTTGGAAGTATGGGTATCCACCGGCGAAGGCGGCCCGGCGGACTGGCGCAAGGAGCTGCTGTATTGGAAGAGCATTGGCGTCACCCACGTCACCGTCAACAGCACCTTTGCACGCGGCCCGCACCGGCGTATCGCCGGCAGGACGATGGCGGATCATCTGCACGCAATGAAGCAATATCATGCGGCCGTGGCGGATGTGCTTTGAGGCTCGCCCGTGAGCCGGCCTGACCCGCCAAGCCCCAAAGGCAATTCGTTGATCGGCGCGATTGACGACCGAATGCGCGCGCTGCCGGACCGAGAAAAAAGTAACGCGCCGGCTACGCGGGCGCCGCCGGAATCAGTCCATGACGCTCCATGATGGCGCGCAGTTTTGCCGGGTCCGGCGGCGTGCTGGCGCCCAGCTCCGCACCCATTTCGCGGAAGAATTCCGGACCAAGCACGCCGGGCGTGAGGACGCATAGGCATCTTGCGGCAGCCGTGCTGCGGTTGTCGAAACCGTGAACGACACCGCGGCGGATGAAGACGGTGTCGCCGGGCCCGATTTCGACTATTTTGCCGTCAACGGTGAACGTCACGACGCCGGACAGCCCATAAATCGTCTCGTCCCAATCGCGATGATAGTGCGGTACCGGCATGCGTCCATCGGGTGGGCAGGTCATTTCAAACATGTCCAGACCGCCGCCAGTATCATGCTTGCTGCACAGAAAACGCAGCTCGAGAGAACCGACGCGGATGTCTTCGGGCATGGCGAGCCTCTCTTGCGGATTGGAGCCGGACGACCGCACCGCCCGACCATGTTGGCGACCAAAATGTTCGCTGGATGTTCGAGTCCCGAAGCGGGGCATTCGTCGTATAATCTCCACGTGGACCCGGTAAGGCTCACTTACTCACGGGAGGACTGCCATGTCAGCGTACGTGCTTCTCTGCAACTTCACCGATCAAGGTGTGCGGACCATCAAGGACGCGCCCAAGCGACGAGCGGCTGCGAGGGAGCTGGCCAAAAAACTTGGTGTAGACGTCAAGGCCAGCTATCTCGCCATAGGACCGCATGACCTCGTCATCCACGCGGAAGCCCCTAGCGACGAGGCCCTTGCCACGTATCTCTTATCGCTGGGTTCCAGGGGAAACTTGCGAACGACCACGCTGAAGGTGTTCCCCGAGGCGGCATTTGACAAGATCGTCGGAGCGGTCGCCTGACAGGGTCACCTCGAATCGGGATCGATCCGAAATTCGGCAAGACCACGCGCTGCGCTGAGAGCCGGGTAAAAACCGGTCGATCACCGCACGCTCGCCACAAAGCTCCGTAACGGTATCCCGGTCGGGGAGATAGTCTATCTGTCCTCCCCGACCGGGCGGTCCCGGTCACAGGTTGCCCCCTGCTGATCGGGACCGTTCTGAAGCTTATTGAGCCCGGCGGGGTGTGACCTAGGTCACACGTCAACAGCTAAGTTCCTGATCGTTGCCAGTTTTGCGCGCACGCATCGGCGCAGTCCCTGATCGTCATTTCCGTTTCGGCTAGGTCCTCTGCCCTGCCTAAGGGTTGCTCCCCATGCCGGTTCAGGCGGTGATGGCTGGAATCGCTCGACGGCGTCGAATTTTTTCGCGCAAATACCAGACTGGCTGGCGGAGGGAGAGGGATTCGAACCCTCGATACGGTTTCCCGTATACACGCTTTCCAAGCGTGCGCCTTCAGCCGCTCGGCCACCCCTCCGGATCGAAGCCGGCACTATAGCGGCGGTCGCGGGCGGGACAATCTCGTGCTGCGGGCCGCCCGCGAGCCGCCCGGTGATGTAGGAGGCCGGGCGCCCGGAAGGAAGGACGGCGGCGGACAAGCAGCGCAGCCACCGGCCGGTGATCGCCCCTGCCGGGCGCTGGTCCCGATCCCTGTTGAACCGCGGCACCGGCCGGAGTAATCGACCCGCAGAGCTCTCCTGCGGGCGGTCGCGCGGCCCGACGTTCGGCCGGGGACACGACCGGCAGAGCAGATCGAGGCGCGCCGGGGTCGACGGAATCAAGGCATGATCCGCTTCTTGCTGCGTTTTCTCGGCCTGTGGATCCTCGCGGCGGCGTTCATCGCGTTGGTGCGCGACGGGACCAAGGTCATCGCGGCCGCGAATGGGCTGTTCTTCACCGCGCTCGGCAAAGACTGGTACGACATCAACCCCAATTCGCTGCAGCTCATCCAGCCCGCGATCGAGCGCCATGTCGCCGTATGGCTGTGGAACCCGGTGATCCAGACGGTGCTGGAGCAGCCGACCTGGCTGGTGCTCGGCGTGATCGGGTCGATCCTGATCCTGCTCGGGCGCAAGAGGAAACCGCTGATCGGCTATGGGCGCGATTGAGCCGCGCCGGCCCTTGCGCCCGCACGGAAACGCCGCTCGCCGCTTCGTGACCGCGGCTACCCGCCGTTTTGATGCCGCGGAGACCCCGGCCCGACACTATATTGGGTGGGCTCGATATCGGGTGTGCTTGGCGGCGCGGGCCGCAAGAGGAGACCGTCATGTTCGGGTTCAAGAAGAAGCTGGAAATGCCGAGCGCGGAGGAGGCGCTTCCCGGCCGCTCGACGCCCATTCCCACTGCGGAACGCCATTTCGTCCTCGGCCGGCCGCTCCAGGGCCCCTACCCGCAAGGCTTCGCCCATGCGCTGTTCGGCATGGGCTGCTTTTGGGGCGCCGAGCGCAAGTTCTGGGAGCTCGGCGAGGGTATTTTCGTGACCGCGGTCGGCTATGCCGGCGGCCTCACGCCCAATCCGACCTATGAAGAAGTCTGCAGCGGGCGGACCGGGCACAACGAGGTCGTGCTCGTGATCTTCGACCCGAGCCGGATCCCGTACGAGCGCCTGCTCAACACGTTTTGGGAAAACCACGACCCGACCCAGGGCATGCGCCAGGGCAACGACGTCGGCACGCAATATCGTTCCGCGATCTACACGTTCGATCCGGCGCAGCGCGCCGCCGCGGAGGCTTCGAAAGCCGCCTACACCAAGGCGCTCCGGGCCAAAGGCTACGGACCGGTCACCACCGAGATCTGCGACGCGCCGCCGTTGTATTTCGCCGAGGATTATCATCAGCAATATCTCGCCAAGAACCCGATGGGCTATTGCGGGCTCGGCGGCACCGGCGTGAGCTGCCCCGTGGGCATTGCCGTGCCCGCGGCATAGATCGGATCGAGACCAAGAGCACGGGACCCAGCCCACCGTCGCGCCGGCATGTCGTCTGTCCCCCGCTCCCTGCTAAGATATTTCCGGAAACAGAACGCGACCGGGGGAGACGCCATGACCACGCCCGCCGACGCGCCACAGGTGAACGTTCCGGCGCTGATCGATGCGCAGAAGATCGGCACGTTCCAGATCCGCGTCGCCGTCCTGTGCGCCGCGGTGGTGTTCATGGACGGCTTCGACGCCCAGGCGATCGGCTATGTGGCGCCGACGCTGAGCAAGGCCTGGAGCCTGAAGCCCGGAGAGCTGGGCCCCGTGTTTGCCGCCGGCCTGTTCGGGCTCATGCTCGGCGCGCTGGCGTTCAGTCCGCTTGCCGACCGGATCGGGCGCAAGCCGGTCATCATCTTCTGCACGCTGTGGTTCGGCGTCACCTCGCTGCTCACCGTCACCGCGGAATCGACGACGAGCCTCCTGGTCTGGCGCTTCGTCACCGGCCTGGGGCTCGGCGGCGCCATGCCCAACCCGATCGCGCTGACGTGCGAATACGCGCCGCAGCGCAGCCGCGCCACCATGATCATGGTGATGTTCATCGGGTTTTCGCTGGGCTCGGCGGTCGGCGGGGCCATCGCGGCGCAGCTCGTGCCCTCCTACGGCTGGCAGAGCGTGTTCTGGCTCGGCGGCATTTTTCCGCTGCTGCTGGCGCCGGTGCTGATTTTCTGGTTGCCGGAATCGATCCGGCTGCTGGCCCTGAAGGGGACCCGGAACGAGTACGTGGCCAGGCTCATCAGAGCCATCAACCCGGCCCTGCGGTTCGCGCCCGGCACCCGGTTCATCGCGCCGGAGGAACACCCGGAGGGATTCCCGGTCGAGCACCTGTTCACCGAGGGACGCGCGCTAGCCACCGTCCTGATCTGGGTGATGTTCTTCACCAATCTGCTGGTGATCTATTTCTGCGCCACCTGGCTGCCGACCGTCATCAACAACACCGGAGTTTCGGTGCGGCTCGCGGTCATCGCCACGGCATTGTTCCAGGTCGGCGGCATCGTCGGCACGCTGGTGCTCGCGGTTCTGATCGAGCGTTTCGGTCCGTATCGGGTGCTGGCGGGCGCGTATTTCGCCGCCGCCATCCTCATCGCGGCCATCGGGCAAGCCGGTTCGACGATCGAGCTCGTCATTCCGGCGGTGTTCGGCGCGGGCTTCTGCGTGGTCGGAGCCCAGATCGGCGCCAATGCGCTCACCGCGACGTTCTACCCGACCTTCATCCGCTCGACCGGGGTCGGCTGGGCGCTCGGCATCGGCCGCGTCGGCTCCATCATCGGGCCGCTGCTGGGCGGCATGATGCTCTCGCTGCAATGGCACATCCCGACCATCTTCTTCGCCGGAGCGGTCCCGGTGCTGATCGCCGGTTGTGCCGTGCTCGCGATGGGGCGATTGCCGAAAATCGCCAAGCATCAAGGGCCGTCCGCGGTGGCCGCGATGTGACCCGATACGCCCTGCCCCGGCGCGGGCGGCAGCATCATCGTCTCGTCCCGGCCATGAGGCCGTCAGCGTGGCCGTCGGCGCGGCCGTGATCCGAGCGTCCACGCTCGCTCATGGCTGGCCTGCGGCAATCCGCGTTGAAATTGCCGCGCTGCAAGCCGATCTCTAAGACTTCGCACGCCGAACCATTCGCCGATCCAGATCCGGTCATCCGCAAAGCCTTGCCCATGCGCGTTTCGAGATGAATTCCCGCCCCGTGGTCGCCCCGCAAATGCCGCTCGATCACGCCGCCGTGCGCACGATCGTGCTCGGCATCCTGCTGGCGATGCTGCTCGGCGCGCTCGATCAGACCATCGTCGCCACCGCGCTGCCGACCATCGGGCGCGACCTCGGCAACGTCGAGGACCTCTCCTGGGTGGTCACCGCCTATCTGCTGACCGCCACGGCCGTCACGCCGCTGTACGGGAAGCTCAGCGACATTCACGGCCGGCGCACGATGCTGCTGGTCGCCATCGGCGTGTTCGCGCTCGGGTCGATCGCCTGCGCGCTGGCGCCGAGCATGGCGGTGCTGATCGTTGCGCGCGGGCTCCAGGGGCTCGGCGGGGGCGGGCTGCTGTCGCTGGCGCAAACCATCATCGCCGACGTGGTCCCGCCGATCGAGCGCGGCCGCTATCAAGGCTATATCGGCGTGGTGTTCGCTTCCTCGAGCATCGGCGGCCCGGTGCTGGGCGGCTTCTTCGCCGAGCACCTGCACTGGTCGCTGATCTTCTGGATCAACCTGCCGCTCGGGCTGCTGGCGTTTCTCATGACCAACAGCGTGCTCAAGCGCCTGCCGCGCTACGAGCGGCGGCATCGCCTCGATCTTGCCGGCGCGGTGCTGATGGTCGCGGCAACCACCGCGCTGCTGCTGGCGCTGACCTGGGGCGGCACGCGCTATCCGTGGTTCTCGCCTCGCATCGTCGGCCTGCTCGCGGCATCGGCCGCGTTCTGGCTCATGTTCGTCGTCCGCCTGATGACCGCGCGGGAGCCGTTCCTGCCGCTGCCGGTGCTGTTGAACCGGGTGGTCGGTATCGGCACGGCGTCGGTCAGTTGCGTGTTCGGCACGATGATCGGCTTGACCATCTTCGTGCCGCTCTATTTCGAAGTGGTGCTCGGGCTGAGCGCGAGCGAATCCGGCCTGGCGTTGATCCCGCAGCTCGCCGGAACCCTCGTGGCCTCGACCGCCGCGGGTCGCGCCATGGTGCACATGCGCCACTACAAGCGAATGCCGATGGTCGGCCTCGGGCTGGCGATCGCCGCGCTTGCGGCAATGGCCGCGGCGCCGACGGCGCTACCGCTCGCGGCGATCTGCACCTTGCTGGGGATGGTCGGCATCGGCATGGGCACGCTGTTTCCGGTGACCACGGTCTCGGTGCAGAATGCGGTGCTGCCGCATCAGCTCGGCACCGCCACCGGCGTCATGAACTTTTTCCGCTCCCTGGGCGGAGCGCTGATGGTCTCGGTGTTCGCCGCGATCGTGCTGGGCGGGAGCGCGACCCAGGGCAAGCCGAGAGTCACGCTGGAAACGCTGGCCGGTGAGCTGGGCAATGCCGGAGCCGGGCTCGGCGGGGTGTTCCGCTGGGTGTTCGCGGCGGCCGCGTGTTGCCTCGCGGTCGGGCTCGTCTGCCTGCTGCTCATGGAGGAGCGGCCGTTGCGCGGCCGACAGCCGAGCGCGAGCACTCCGATCGCCGCGGAATAGCTTCGGGCTGGTTCAACTCGAGCGCAGCGCAGCCGTCACGAGCCGTTCATCTCGCGCAATCCGCTGACGAACAGCTCCGGGATCAGCAGCGTGCTCGGCGTGCGCAGCCTGAGCTCCTGCGCCAGCTCCGCCGCGAAATCATTGCAATTGTTCAGAAGCGCGTTCCACAGCTGCGTGTTGGCGCGGAGCCGGCCGATCGCGGCGGTGATTTTCGCGAATTCCTCGGCGGTCACGATCCGCAGATACGCCTCGGTTACCGGATCGGTCAGATCATCTTCGACCGCATCCACCGTTGCCGGCACCGGCAGCACGTGCCCGAGCATGAACCCGACCGGACCGCCCTCGGGGTAAAGCCCGGCGTAATGCACGTCGGTGCGCTTGCCGCGGCCGTCGAGCTGGCCGTACACCACATAGGTGTGGCCGTAAAAACCGGTCCGGGACCGGAATTCGACGAAATACCGCACCGCATTGAGCGGCGCGGCTTGCGTTTCCGGCCTCGTTTGCGACGCGCGTGGGCCCGTGTTTGCGGCCGGCCCGGACTGCAGCGATAATTGTGCCCCCGCCTCGTGACGGTCGCTTGCGCCGAGCGGCGCCGGAACCACCAGCGCGAACGCGAGCGCGCCGAATACGAACGACCCGAGTTTCTTCCCCAAGAGCCCGTCCCCGTCCGCGGTCGGTGATGCCGGCCGGCACGACGGCCCGGTCCGCCCAACCGCCGAATCCGGCATTGCTTTTCTCACGCGCGGCCCCCGGGGGCAAGCTCGGCACGGCCCGCGACGGGTAGGCGAAATTCCGATATGGTTGACGAAAGCTTGCCGTCGCGCTTCCGCGCCGATTGTAAGGCCCGGGCGGAAATGCTACGGCCCTGCCGGCCGGCCTAAGGATAACCTCGGCACAGAGAGCTCGACCGAGGCTGGACGCATCTGGCTCGGATCCCGGAGGCGCTCGATGTCGCAAAAAACCCGGCTCAAGGTGCGGGTCGATCGCGCGCGTTGTCAGGGACATGCCCGCTGCAACGCGCTCGCGCCGGAGCTGTTCGACCTCGACGAGCTGGGCAACGCGCGGGAGACCGGCGACGGCAGCGTGCCGGCCGGGCTCGAGGACAAGGCTTGGCTTGCCCGCGCGAACTGCCCCGAGCTCGCCATCGAGGTGATCGAGGAGCAGGACGGATGAGCGCGCGGCGGCCGGTCAACGATTGGGAACGCGATTTCGATCACCTCGACCCGCGCTGGATCGAGAACCCCTATCCGATTTGGGACGAGTTGCGCCGGCGCTGCCCGATCGCGCACACCGACCGCTTTCTCGGCGTGTATTTTCCCAGCCGCTACGAGGACGTTCGCGCCATCGCCTACGATACCGAGCATTTCTCCTCGCGACGCATCGTTGTGCGCGAGAGCCCTCCGCCACGGCAGCCGGCGCCGCCGATCACCTCCGATCCGCCCCATCACCGGCCGGCCAAGACGGTGCTGCTCCCGGCGTTCACGCCGGAGGCGATCAGCCACCACGAGCTGAGGACGCGCGACATCTGCCGCGAGCTGCTGGACCGTGTCGCCGGAAAACCGGGCTGCGACGCGGCGGTGGACTACGCGCAGGAGATTCCGGTGCGGGTCATCGCGCATATGCTCGGCGTTCCCGAAGCCGACGGGGCGCAGTTCCGCAAGTGGATCCACGAGGTGCTGGAGCTCGGCATCACCGATGACCAGGCCCTCGCGCGCGCGAGCGCGGAAATGACCGCATATTTCTCCGAGCGAATGACCGATCGCCGCGTTTCCCCGCGCGACGACCTGATCAGCTATTTTGTTCATACCAGGATCGACGG
>VAZU01000007.1 GCA_005884745.1 Alphaproteobacteria bacterium | reverse complement strand
TGGCCGTCCGGCTTCATCACGCCGATGCCGAACGAGCCCTGCTCGCGCTTGGTGAACGCGATGGCGTCGCCGCGCGGCGACCACACCGGGGTCGAATAGGAGCCGTTGCCGAAGCTGATGCGCTGCGCGGCTCCGCCGCCGGCGGCCATGATGTAGACCTGCTGCGTGCCGCCGCGATCCGACTCGAAACAGATCTGGGCGCCGTTGGGAGAATAGCACGGCGCGGTATCGATCGCCGGCGTGTCGGTCAGCCGCGTCATCGTCTTGGAGCGCAGGTCCATCACGAACAGGTTGGAATTGCTGCCCTGCTGCAGGCTCATGATCACGCGCTGCCCGTCCGGCGAAAATCGCGGCGAGAAGCTCATGCCGGGGAAATTGCCGACGATCTCCCGCTGCCCGGTCTCGATGTTGAGCAAATAGACCCTCGGCTCGCCCTGGCCGTAGGACATGTAGGTGATTTCCTGGGTCGAGGGATTGAAGCGCGGCGTGAGCACCAGATCCTCGCCGCGAGTCAGATAGCGCACGGCAGCGCCGTCCTGATCCATGATGGCGAGCCGCTTGACCCGGCGCTCCCGCGGCCCGGTCTCGTCGATGAAGACGATTCTCGTGTCGAAATACCCCTTCTCGCCGGTCAGCCGTTCGTAGATCGCATCGGAGATGATGTGGGCTACCCGCCGCCAATTGTCCGGCGTGGTGAAATATTGCTGACCGATCAGCTGCTGCCCGGAGAACACGTCCCACAGGCGGAACTCGGACTTGAGCCGGCCGTCGGTCTGGCGCGTCAGCCGTCCGGTGACCAGCGCCTGCGCGTTGATGACTTTCCAATCCGCGAACCGCGGCACCGCGTCGGCGTTGACGATCTTTTCGATGTAGGCGGCGGGATCAATCGGCGCGAACAGGCCGGAGCGGCGCAAATCCGCGGTGATCACCTGACTGATGCTGCGCGCGAGCTCGCTGTCGGCCGGGCTGCCGCCGAGGAAGTCGGGAATGGCGATCGGCACCGGCTGGACGTTGCCTTCGGTGACCTCCAGCCTGAGCACCGCGCCGGCGGGCCGGATCATGCCGGCCGCGGCGATGCCGGCCGCTCCAGCCAACAGCCGGCGGCGCGTCAGCAGGTGCGTGCGAGGTGAAATCATTCGGATCTTTTCGATTTCCATGGGCGGTTCACGTCGCTTGCTCTTGTGCGTTTCCGATGGACGGTTCACGCCGGCCGAGACTGCTCAGCCGCCGAACATGCCCTCCAGGCTGAAGTCGACCACGATCTCTTTCCACAAATCGTATTTTGCCGGGGACAGCATGGTGTAGGGTTGGCAGCGGATGGTCGCGCGCACCGCGCTGTCGATCATCGCCTGCATGAAGGAATCGGCAGCCGCACTCTCGGGCTGCGGCGGGCTCGCCAGCGTGCCGTCCTGCTTGAAGCGGATCAGAATGGGCACCTTGAGCTTCTCGGCATTGGTGGCGCCGGCCGGCGGGTTCCAACACTCCCGCAACCGCGCGCGCAATGCATCGAGTTCGCTCTGCGCGAGCTTTGGCGAGTCTCCCGTCGCGGTGCCGAACGCCAGCGTGTGATTGAGGGTATCGCCGGCCGCCGCGACGCGCTGCGGATCGCGCTTGTCGAGCAGCGCCGCGATGCGGTTGGCGTCGAATTTCGGTTGCGGCTTCGGATCGGGCTTCTTCGGCTGCGGCTTGGCCTCCTTCTTGGGCTCGGGCTTGGGTTCCTTCTTCAACACGTCGGCGATCGCATCCGGTTTCTGCTCGACCTTCGGTTCGGCCTTCGGTTCCTTGTTCTCCGCCGGTTTGCGCTCCGGGACTTTTTCGGGCGGCGGCGGCGTCTGCGCCGACGCGGTCACGAGCTCCGGCTTGTCAACCACCTTGGCGGCGGGATCGGCGGGGGTTTTCTTCTCCGCGATTTTCTCCACCAGCGGCTTCGGCGTCTCCGCCTTGGGCGCGTTGCGGGCGCCGGCGCGCAATTGCGAGAACTCGGTCGAGGAGATGAGGTCCACCGGCATCGATTCGGTCGGCGGCGCGTTGAGCGCCTTCGGCGCGAACGACACCAACGCCCACAGCAGCACAGCTGCGTGCGCACTGGCCGATATGGTCAGCCCGGTCTTCATGGCGATCGGGGCCGGATCACGACCCCTGCTCGACCTCCGTCACCAGCGCAACGCGGTGGAAGCCGGCCGCGGAGAGCCGCCCCATGACCCGCATCACGGTGCCGTAATCCACTTTGCGATCCCCGCGCACGTAGATGCGCTCGTCCGTTCCGCCGCGAGCCTGGGTGATCGCTTCGAGCTTTGCAACGAGATCCTCGACCTTGATCTCGGAATTCTGCAGGAACACCTGGCCCTTGCCGTTGACCGACACCGTCAGCGGCTCGCGGTCCTGGTCGAGCGCCTTGGCCTGGGTCTGGGGCAGATCGATCGGCACGCCGACCGTGAGCAGCGGAGCCGAAACCATGAAGATGATCAGCAGCACCAGCATCACGTCGACGAACGGCGTGACGTTGATCTCGCTCATGACCGAGCGGCGGCGATGCCGCCGCCTGCCGGCCGGCGTTGCTTGCGCGCTGCCGTTGGCGCCCATCACGCGCGCTCATCGATCTGACGAGACAGGATCGCCGAGAACTCATCGGCGAAGCCTTCCAGCCGTTGCGCCTGTTTGTTCACCTCGGACGCGAATTTGTTGTAGAAGATCGTCGCCGGGATCGCGGCGACCAACCCGATCGCGGTGGCGAACAAGGCTTCGGCGATGCCGGGCGCGACCACCGCGAGCGAAGTGTTCTTCGAGGCCGCGATCGACTGGAAGCTGGTCATGATGCCCCAGACCGTGCCGAACAGGCCGATGAACGGCCCGGCCGAGCCGACGGTCGCCAGCACCAAGAGCCGCCGTTCCAGGCGCTCGACCTCGCGCGCAATCGTCACTTCCATGACCTTCTCGATGCGCATCTGCAGCCCGGCGAACGAGCGTGCCTGGGTTTCGAAGCTGCGCTTCCACTCGCGCATCGCCGCGACGAACAGCGCCGCCATGGAGTGGCTCGGCCGCGCCGAGAGCGTGCGATAGAGTTCTTCGAGCGACTGGCCCGACCAGAACGTTTTTTCGAAGCGATCCATGGCATGCCGGGTCCGGGCGTAGAGCACCGTCTTGTCGATGGCGATCGCCCACACCCAGATCGAGGCGATCAAGAGCCCGAGCATCACCGCCTTGACGATGATGTGGGCGGACCAGAACAAGCCGAAGATCGACAGGTCGGAGGAAGTGAGCGGCAAGGCCGACTGCGCGACTTCGGCGGGGTTCATGGCTCAAGTCCTCTCGGCTGACCGGCTCATTGCAACGGGCGGTGCCATCGCGGGACATGACGGCGGGCCGAGCGGCATCGCGCGATGCATCGCTCGAGATCCTGAGAATTCGCGAAGTCGTAGGCCGTCCGCCCGCCGGTACGACCCCGAATTCGGCGCCAAATTTGTCCAAACTAGGGCACCTGCCCCGTCCTCAGGGTCTAACAGGCCCCATTGCGGTTAAAGCTGCGTTACCGCGGGGGATCGACGGTATCGGAGGCCCGCCCGCGGTCGGCCTGCATGGCGATGCGCAGCGGCTTGGGGATGGGTCTCGCCCGCCCGCCCGCCACGAAGGCGACGCGCACATGCGCTTCGACCAGGATCTCGCCCTCGCGGGTCACGCGTTGCAGCAAACTCACCGAGGCGCCCTTCACGTCCCCGGGCTCGGTCACGATCTCGAGCACGTCGTCCATGCGCGCGGGCTTGCGATAATCGATGCGCATCGAGCGCACCACGAAGCCGAAGCCCGGCGCCTCGCTGGCGGCCTGCTCGAACAAATCGCGGTGACCGGCGCCGATCCGGCGCATGTACTCGGTGCGGCCGCGCTCCATGAATCGCAGGAAGCTCGCGTGATAGACGATGCCGGTGAAGTCGGTGTCCTCGTAATAGACCCGGACCGGCAGCACGTGCCGCCCGCCGCGGATCTCGCCGCCAAGCTGCGGCCATTTCTCGGGCGCCGGGGTGCGAGAGATGCGCGGCTCACGCTCCCTCGTCATCCTCCGCTCCCTCCTCGAACAGCTGGAATTGTCCGGGATCGCGCGCGGGCTCGGCAAGGCCGAGATGCCGGAACGCGTGCGAGGTCAACAGCCGGCCGCGCGGCGTGCGTTGCAAAAACCCGCGCTGGATCAGGAACGGTTCGATGATGTCCTCGATCGCGTCGCGTGGCTCGGACAGCGCGGCCGCGAGCGTCTCGACCCCGACCGGTCCGCCGCCGTGATGGACGGCGATCGTCGTGAGATACCGGCGGTCCATGGCGTCGAGGCCGGCCATATCGACTTCGAGGGCGACGAGCGCCCGGTCGGCGGCGGGCCGGTCGATCCCGCGGCTGCCGGCAACCGAGGCGAAATCGCGCACGCGCCGCAACAGCCGTCCGGCAATCCGCGGCGTGCCGCGCGCGCGCCGCGCGATTTCATTGGCCCCGTCCGCCGTGATCTCGATGCCGAGCACGCGGGCGCCGCGGTTGACGATCAGCTCGAGCTCGGCCTCGGTATAGAAATTGAGGCGGATCGGAATCCCGAACCGGTCGCGCAGCGGCGTGGTCAACAGTCCCGCGCGCGTCGTGGCGCCGACGAGCGTGAAGCGCGCGAGATCGATCTTCACCGAGCGCGCCGCCGGGCCCTCGCCGATGATCAGATCGAGTTGGAAATCCTCCATCGCCGGATAGAGGATTTCCTCGATCGCCGGGTTGAGCCGGTGGATCTCGTCGATGAACAGTACGTCCCGGTCCTCGAGATTGGTCAGGAGCGCCGCAAGATCGCCGGCCTTGGCGATCACCGGGCCGGACGTGGCGCGGAAATTCACGCCGAGCTCGCGGGCGACGATCTGCGCGAGCGTGGTCTTGCCAAGGCCCGGGGGACCGACGAACAGCACATGGTCGAGCGCTTCCCGACGACTTTTCGCCGCCGCGATGAACACTTCGAGATTGGATCGCGCCTGGGCCTGCCCGATGAACTCGTCGAGCCGCTGCGGCCGCAGCGGCGCCTCCGCGACGTCTTCCTCGCGGCGCTCGGCGGTGACGAGGCGGCGCGGCGTGATCATGGGTGCCACGTGCTCTGGACACCTCCCCCCCTGTGGGGGAGGGCAATCGCAAATGGCTGACAGCTTGCTCCGGTCACCTCCCCCCTTGAGGGGGAGGTCGGCTCGCGCGCTATGCGCGCGAGCCGGGAGGGGGGTAGAAGACCTGCACAATCGAACAAATACCCCCCTCCCCATCCCTCCCCCTCAAGGGGGGAGGGGGGCAATTGGGGTTGGCGCCGCGTCCGATGCGCACGACCGTGTTCTTTGTTGCTTTTGCTCACCGCGCCAGCTCCCGCAGTCCCAGGCGGATGAGGCTCGCGGCATCCGTTGCCTCGCCGGCGCTCTGGGCCGCCGCCGCGATGGCCGCCGCCGCCTGCGGCTGGCCATAGCCCAGATTGACCAGCGCCGAGATCGCATCGGCGACGGGCTGCGGCGCCCGCCGTTCCTCGATTGCGCCGGAGAGCCGGATCACCGCGGGATCGACTGCCGCGTAGGCGGGCGCCTTGTCTTTCAGCTCGGTGACGATGCGCTCGGCAACTTTTTGGCCCACTCCGGGGGAGCGCGCGATCATCGCCTTGTCGCGCAGCGCGATGGCGCTCGCGAGATCCGCCGGCGCCAGCGTGCCCAACACCGAGAGCGCGACCTTGGTGCCGACCCCCTGCACTGTCTGCAGCAGCCGGAACCATTCCCGCTCGACCGGCGTGATAAAGCCGAACAGCCGGATCTGGTCCTCGCGCACGTGGGTCTCGATCGCGAGCACGACCGGGTCGCCGCGCGCCGGCAGCGCCTGCAGCGTGCGGGCGGAACAATGCACGACGTAACCGACGCCGCCCACGTCGACGATGATGAAATCCTCGCCGTAACTGTCGAGCATGCCGGTCAGCTTGCCGATCATGGGAGAGATTCCGGCTTGACGGCGATTCTACCGGATTCGCCGCCTTTCGCCTGCCGCCCTTTGGGCCCCGGTTCGAGCCGGGCCCGCAACAGCGCGGCGCCGCGGTGATGCGCATGAGTGACCGCGATGGCGAGCGCATCCGCGGCGTCCTCGGTCTCGGGCTCGGCTTTCGGCAGCAGCACGCCGATCATCATGCGGATCTGCGCCTTGTCAGCATGGCCGGCGCCCACGATGGTTTTTTTCACGAGATTGGGCGCGTACTCGGCAACCTCCAGCCCGGCCTGTGCGGCGGCGAGCAGAGCGACCCCGCGGGCCTGGCCGAGTTTTAGCGTCGCGACGGCATCCTTGTTGACGAAGGTCGCCTCGGCGGCGGCTTCCTGCGGCGCAAATTGCGCGATCACGCGCGCAAGCCCCGCGTGGATCGCCGCCAGACGCGAAGCCAAGGCCTCCCGATCATCGGTTTCGACGCGGCCGCAGCCGAGAAAGGCGAGCCGATTGCCAGAAATCTCGACGATCCCCCAGCCGGTGCGGCGGAGGCCCGGATCGATGCCGAGGATGCGAATCGCGCGTGCGCCCACGAGCCTTGATACCGCCGCGCCCGCGGCGCGCCTAGCGCACAAAAATCCGATCTGCACAGTCGATTGGACCCGCTGCGCGCCGTCATAGTGAGGTGGCCGGCCGCCCTTCGAGGCTCGCTTCGCGAGCACCTCAGGGTGACGGCCGGAGATGGAGCTACGCCCCGACCCTGGCCATCAGCGCGTCGGAGACCTCGAAATTGGCAAAGACGTTCTGCACGTCGTCGCGGTCCTCGAGCGTCTCGATCAGGCGCAGCAGCTTCTCGCCCTGCTCGTCGTCGAGCCCGATGGTGCTCTGCGGCTTCCACACCAGGGCGGCCTTGCGCGGCTCGCCGAATCGCGCCTCCAGCGCCCGGGCGACATCGCGCAGCCGATCCTGCTCGACGTAGACCTCATGACCGGAGCTGGTCGAGGCCACGTCGTCGGCTCCGGCTTCGATCGCCGCATCGAGCATGTCGTCCTCGCTCGCGACCTTGGCGTCGAACTCGACCATTCCGACGCGGTCGAACAGGAACGCCACCGCCCCGGTCTCGGCCAGATGCCCGCCGCTTTTCGAGAACGCGGAGCGCACGTCGGACGCGGTCCGGTTGCGGTTGTCGGTGAGCACCTCGACGATGATCGCCACGCCGCCGGGCCCATAGCCCTCGTAGCGGATCTCCTCGTAAGTGTCGGCGTCGCCGCCCTGGGCCTTCTTGATCGCGCGCTCGATGTTGTCCTTGGGCACGTTCTCGGCGCGGGCGGCCAGGATGGCGGCGCGCAGCCGCGGGTTCATGTTCGGATCGGGCGCCCCGAGCTTCGCCGCCACGGTGATCTCGCGGGCGAGCTTCGAGAACAGCTTGGAGCGCGCGGCATCCTGGCGCCCCTTGCGGTGCATGATGTTCTTGAACTGCGAATGTCCGGCCATGGCTCGTTCCGCGATCGGCGGCGCTTCGGCGAATGGGCCGAGCAGCGCCTCTTCGTGATCGGATCATTGCATCGATTTATCCCGGGATCGACGCGATGGGCCAGGTCCGGACAGGCGGCACATCATTGGCTTGCGCGCCGAAAGAGCGGGATGGGGGCGCACCTACTTGCCGTCGTTCCAGATATCGGCCGCGAGCTTCCAGTCTGTTCCGACCTTCTCCCACACTGAGACCTTTGCGCAATGGGGATGGCGGGGAGTGGAGCGAGGGTTTTTGCGTGCGGGGCCAGCATGACGGATGCGTCTTGGGTCTCGGAGCCGTCTTAGAACCATGATCGGTGATCAGCAGACGCAATCCGGCTCATGTCGGGGCGAGCACCGTCGCGGCTCGCCGCAGATTGTAGGCGCAGCACGCCAGGACCGTCTGCACCTGGTTTCTGATCATCGCGAAGAACCGCATACAGCGCAGGCCATAGCGCTCCTTGAGCATCGCAAACGGCCGCTCCACGCCGGAACGAATGCGACCGATCAGCCGATTGCGCCGCCTGTGGCGCGCGGACAATTTCGGATGGTGCTTGTTGGGCCGCCGCATCAGCCGATCCTTGATGCCGCCTTCGCTCAGCCGCGCATGCCGGGCATGGGTGTAATAGGCCTGATCGCCATAGACCGCGGTTTCGTCACCGCAAATCAGCTCGTCGCCCCGCTCCGTATCCGTGACCGAGGCATCGGTCAGGGCGACGCGGCGCACCAGGGTGTGCTGGGCATCGACTCCGATGTGAATCTTGTAGCCGAAGATGCTCTGCTTGCCCTTGCGGCCCCAGCGCGCGTCGGGATCAGCCGAAGCCTTGCCAGGCTCCGCCCCCCGGGCGCCGGGCTTGCTCCCAGGCCGAGCGCGCGCCGCAACCAGCGAGGCGTCGACCAGCGTGCCATGCTTGACGATCAGACCCTTGACCTCGAGTTGGCGGTTGATTTCCGCGAGCACGCGGTCCACCAGGCCATCTGCGGCCAGCTCCATACGGAAGCGCCACAGCGTGCTGTGATCGGGCACCGGGTCGTGCAGGCTCAACCCGGCAAAACGGCGGAACGACAGCCGGTCTTTGATCGCGTGTTCCAGCGCCGGGTCGGACAGACCATGCCACACCCCGAGCAGCAGACAGCGGAGCAGCAGCAGGCTCGGATAGCCCGGCGATCCTGGTCCCGCCCCGTTGCGAGAGCCCAGAACCGCCGCAAGCGCCGGCCAGTCCACGACCGTCGCAATGTCGTCCAGCACACTCTGGGCTATCCCAGCCACGAGACCGTCCGCCAAGCTCAATTGACCGAGAATGCGTTCCGCCATGATCAGCCCCCACCGAATCTTCACAACCACTGAATCACGATGGCCGCACTCCCGAAAGCTGAATTGTGCAAAG
>VAZU01000391.1 GCA_005884745.1 Alphaproteobacteria bacterium | reverse complement strand
TCACCCATGTGGTATGGGGCCCGAAGGTTTACATGACGCCTCGATTGGATGGACGACTGATCTTGGGTGCCACGGTGGAGGAAAAGGGGTTCGACGCGACGATCACGGCAGGCGCGGTGCTCGCGTTGCTCGAAGCGGCTTGGCGGGTGTTTCCCGCAATCGAGGAGCTGCCGGTCGCCGAAATGTGGGCCGGTCACCGTCCCGGCAGCCGCGACGATGCGCCGATCCTGGGATACGGGCCGGCGGGCGGGCTGGTTTATGCAACGGGGCATCATCGCAACGGCATCCTGCTCGCGCCGATCACGGCCGATGCGATTGCTCGCCTGGTGCTCGATGGTACGATGGATCCGGTGATCGCGCCGTTCGGGCTCGACCGTTTTGCCCCGGCGCCGGCGAGGGCGGCGGAATGACCGACGTATCGCCCGCAACACCCCTCATCCGCGTCAACGGCCAGGACGAGCCGCTACGCGCGCACACCGTCGCGGCCCTGCTTGCGGAAAGGGAGATTTCGACCGACATGCGGGGGATTGCGGTGGCGGTGAACGGCCGGGTGGTGCCGCGCGCCGATTGGCCCGATGCGACCCTTGCGGCCGGCGACACGATCGAGATCGTGCTCGCCCGGCAGGGTGGGTGAAATGTGAGTGAGAGCATGATGTCCGATATTCTCAAGATCGCAGACCGAACGTTTCGCTCCCGGCTGTTTCTCGGCACCGCCGGATATCCGAACCGGCAGATCCTGCTCGACGCGCTCGCCGCGAGCGGTGCCGAGATGGCGACCGCCTCGATCCGCCGCATCAGCCTTGCCGGCGAGGAGGAGAGCCTCGTCGACTTGCTGGCGGGCCGGGTGCAATTCCTGCCCAACACCGCGGGCTGCCAGACCGCCAAGGACGCCGTGCTCACCGCGGAGCTCGCGCGCGAGGCGCTCGGCACCCATTGGATCAAGCTCGAGGTGATCGGGGACCGCGAGCTGCTCTATCCCGACGTCGAGGAGCTGGTGCACGCGACCGAGACGCTGGTCGCCAAGAATTTCGTGGTCCTGCCGTATTGCAACGAGGACCCGGTGGCCTGCCGCAAGCTCGCCGATGCGGGTGCCGCGGCGGTGATGCCGCTCGGCTCTCCGATCGGCTCGGGGCTCGGCATCTCCAATCCGCATTTGATCGAATTGCTGTGCGCGCGCTCGCCGGTTCCGGTCGTGCTCGATGCCGGCATCGGCACGGCGTCCGACGCCGCTTTCGCCATGGAGCTCGGTTGCGCGGCGGTATTGCTCAACACCGCGGTCTCCAAGGCGCGCGACCCGGTCGGCATGGCGGCCGCGATGCGGGCGGCGGTCGAGGCGGGGCGCCTCGCGCGGCTTTCGGGCCGCATTCCGAAATCGAAGAACGCCGAGCCGTCGAGCCCGCAGTTCGGTCTCGTCGGGACGTGAGGCTGCCCGACCCCGCCCTGCTGGTGATCACCGATCGCCGACAGGCGCGAACGCCGATCGCGGACATCGTCGAGGCGGCATGCGCCGCCGGCTGCCGCTGGTTCAGCGTGCGGGAGAAAGACCTCGGCCCCCAGGAGCAGGTTGTGCTGGCAAAAAGCCTGCTGCCGATCGCGCGCCACTTGAGCGCGCGGCTGATGCTCCATGGCGATGCCGCGCTCGCCGAAGCCGCTGGCCTCGACGGCGTGCACCTGCCGGCCGGAGGCGATGCGGCGCACGCGCGCGCATTGCTCGGCAGCGAGCGTCTCGTCGGCATTTCGATCCACAGCGTCGCCGAAGCGGCAAAGCTCGATCCGGTGCTCGTCGATTATGCGATCGCCGGGCCCGCATATGAAACCGAGAGCAAGCCGGGTTACGGGCCCGCACTCGGCGCGCAGGGCATCGCGGCGATCGTAGGCGCCGCTGGCGTTCCGATCCTGGCCATCGGCGGGATCGGGGCAGAAGAGGTACCGGAGCTCGTTCGGGCCGGAGCGGCGGGCATCGCGATCATGGGCGCCGTGATGCGCGCCGGCGCGCCCGGAGAGGAAATCAAGCGGCTCTTCGCGGCGCTTGCCGCTCCGGTGCAATAGCGGCACGTTTGATCGCTCCAAAATCATGGCGGAACTGATGGACAAGGTCGCGCTCGTCACCGGATCGAGCCGAGGGCTCGGCCGGGCCATTGCCTTGGCGCTTGCCGCGGCCGGGGCCGACGTCGCAGTCAATTACCGGAACAATCGCCAGCAGGCGGACGCGGTCGTTGACGAGATTCGCAAGCTCGGCCGGCGAGCCATTGCGATCGGCGCCGATGTTTCGCGGCAGGTCGAGGTGACAAAGTTGGTGACCGAGGCCAAAGCGCAGCTCGGCGCGGTCACGATCCTGGTCAACAACGCCGGCATCGCGCGGGTCGAGCCGATCGACGCGATCAGCGAGCAGAACTGGGACGAGATGATCGCCATCAATCTCAAATCCGCGTTTCTGGTGACCAAAGCCGTGCTGCCTGGCATGCGCGAAGCCGGGTGGGGCCGGATCCTGAACATGTCGTCCACCGCCGCGCAGATCGGCGGCATCGTCGGCCCGCATTATGCGGCGTCCAAGGCCGGCCTCATCGG
>VAZU01000390.1 GCA_005884745.1 Alphaproteobacteria bacterium | reverse complement strand
TGGTGCGCAGCGGCGCCGATCTCGATGCGAGGATGCCGGCCTTCGTGCCAAAGTTCCTCGAGCATGTGTGGCGGACGGCGGAAGATCGACGACCCACCCCAGAGGACTCATGAAGAGCGCCAAGCTGATCGAGCCGTTCCGGATCGACAAGCCGCAACGTTTCCGGCTCGCCGATCACGATCCCGCGGACACGCGGGGCCTCGACATCGACAAGCAGGAAGCGAAATCGATGCTCGCCCAAGACATCGAGCGGCTCGCGAAGCTGCAGGAGATGCTCTACGCCCATCACCGCTGGGCGGTGCTCGCGATCTTCCAGGCGATGGACGCGGGCGGCAAGGACAGCGCGATCGAGCACGTGATGACCGGGGTCAATCCCCAGGGCTGCGAAGTGCACGCGTTCAAGGCACCGAGCGCGGAGGAGCTCGACCACGATTTTCTGTGGCGAGCCGCGACGCGGCTGCCGCGGCGCGGACATATCGGGATCTTCAACCGGTCCCATTACGAGGAGGTGCTGGTGGTGCGCGTGCGACACGAGCTGCTCGTTCGCGAGGAGCTGCCGCCCGAGCTGACGAGGAACCGCATCTGGAAGCAGCGCTTCGAGGACATTGTCGCATTCGAGCGTCACCTCGCGCGCAACGGCACGATCATCGTCAAATTCCACCTGCGGATTTCGAAAGAGGAGCAGAAACGCCGGTTCCTGCAGCGGCTGGAGGACCCGGCGAAACGCTGGAAATTCTCGATGGACGACGTCGCCGACCGCAAGCTGTGGGATCGCTACATGGACGCGTACGAGGACATGATCCGCCACACCAGCACGCCGGAGGCGCCGTGGTACGTGGTGCCCGCGGACAACAAGTGGTTCGCGCGGCTCGTGGTCGCGGCGGCGCTGGTCGATGCGCTCGATCGGCTCGATTTGCGCTTCCCCAAAGTCAGCCGGGCGCAGCTCGAGGAAATGCAGCGCATCCGCAAGGCGCTCGAGGCGGGGAGGGACTGATTATTTCCCTCCGCCGAACCCGGGTGTTCCCGGGTTCGGCAATATGATTCGGTCGACATCGGAAACATCCGATGTCGACGGAGGGGGTGCTGTTCGGATGAGGTGCTATTCGGCTGTGATCTCTTTTATTGCATCCCGCACGGCGGGCGCCGGGATCAGCGCGAGCAACTGTTCCTTCGTGGCAACCCCGCCGGGTCTCATCCGCTTCCCACTGACTCGCACCTTGGCGCTCTATGCGCTGGCATTCCTCGCCTTGGCGGCGCCATGGCTGTCTGGCGCGGTGACGATCCCGTGGGATGCCAAGGCACAGTTCCAGCCGCAGCTCAATTTCCTCGCCAACTCGCTTGCACAGGGCCAATCGCCGTTGTGGACACCCAACGTGTTTTCCGGCTGGCCACAGATCGCCGACCCGCAATCGCTGTTGTTTTCGCCGCTCCACCTGCTGTTGGCATGGCTCGATCCTCATGTGGACTTCCGGTCCGCGGACGCCATCACCTTCATCGCGCTGTTTTTCGGAGGATGCGGGATCATCCTCTATGTGCGCGACCGCGGCTGGCACAGTGCTGGCGCCCTGGTGGCGGCGCTGGCGTTCGCGTTCGGGGGCTCCGCAGCCTCCCGCATCCAGCACACAAATGAAATTCTCAGCCTGTGTTATCTCCCAGTGGGG
>VAZU01000006.1:4219-13059 GCA_005884745.1 Alphaproteobacteria bacterium | reverse complement strand
CACGCTTGCGGCAACTATTCGCGCATTTGCCGGATGACATTCGCGATGAGCTGCGGATGGTCATCGACGCCATCCGCGCCAGCGCGGCGGATGATGTTTGACGCGGGAGCTGCGAAGTCCTGTCGCGCCTAACAGCCGCGGCAGATCGTGAGCTTCTTCTCCAGCGCCTTGTCGAGCTCCCTCGTCGCCTGATCGGCCGGCGGTATATCGGTGGGCGCCACGTCCTTGGTCTGGGGCTGGCGGTGACCGACCGGCGCCGCGGGCTGCTCGAGCCGTCCCGCGGGCGGACGCGCCTTGGCGCTCTCGGCCCAGGCGGATAGAACACCGCCGAAGCCGAAGATCAGGCCGGCAAGGAACAGAATGGTCGTACGGGTAAGCATGGCTTGACTCCCCGCTCATGAGGGATTCGTCCCGACGTTAAAGCCGCCGTCGCGGCGGATCAACGACCCGATCCGGTTTTGCGCGATTTTGGCGGTTTGCGACCCGCAATCGAACGCAGGCTTTGGCTCCCCGCGGTGTTTTTATTCTCAGGGAGCCAAGGACTTCGGATGATCTTTCCAGCCATTACAGGCTTGCCCCGCTCATCGGGGCAGCAACTTGCGCAGGTTGCGTGCGGCGATGCGGGTCGCTTTTGCGGCGGCGGAGACTATGCTGCGATGCGTCAAAGGGCCATGCCATGCGTGCCCCGCCTCTGCCCGGTTGACGACGCGTGGATATCCCCTGCCGGCGGCAGTTTCGACTGGACCCGAACACCATGGACGGGGCAAGTGATGAAGACCTCATGGCTCGGATCTCGCAGGGAGACGAGCGGGCTTTTCGGCTGCTCGCCCGCAGGTACCTGCCCCGGGCGCTCGGGCTGGCGCGCAGGGTTTTGGGGAATGAGGCGGATGCCGAAGAGGTCGTGCAGGAGGCGCTGTTGCGCGTGTGGCTCAATGCGGCACGCTGGCGCCCGACTGCGGCATTCCGCACCTGGTTCTATCGCGTGGTCCTCAACCTGTGTCTCAACCGCAAACGGCGCGCGCCGTTCGCGGCGCTCGCCGACGTCGACGAGCCGGCCGATCCCGCTCCCGGGCCATTCCTCGAAATCGAACATCGGCAAACCGATCGGCTCGTCGCCGCGGCAATCGCCGGCCTTCCCGATCGGCAACGCGCGGCCATCGTCCTCACCTATCAGGAGGGCATGTCGAATGCCGAGACCGCGGCGGTGCTCGGCACTTCCATATCCGGAATCGAGACCTTGCTGGTGCGCGCAAGGCGCGCGCTGCGCAAAGCACTCGGCTCAGTTCTCGCATCGGAACGGTGAACTCCATGATGACTCTCGCGCAGTTTGTTGAGCTCCTCGATATCCACGGCGCCGATCCGGCGCGCTGGCCGGATCCTTCCCGAGAGGCGGCGCAAGAACTGCTCGCCGCGAACGCCGACGCCCGCGCGGTGCTGGCCGGCGCCGCGGATTTCGACGTGCTGATCGCGCGGCATTACCGGCGCGCAAGCCCGCACGCAGGCGCGCGTTCCGAGGAGCAGGCGATGGTGCGCGTGCTGGCGCGACTCGAAGCGCCGCTGCCACCGCAGCGGCGCGGGCTATTGCCGAGATTGTTGCCCGCGGCCCTGCTCGAGTTCGATCTTGCGCCCGCCTGGCCGCGCTTTGCCGCCCTGGTGGGAATCGCGGTTTTGGGCTTCGCAGTCGGGCTGAGCGACGCCGGAATGGCGGTCACCAAAAAATCCGCCTCGGCTATCGTCGGAATTCCGGCAAGCTCCGATTCGGATCTGAGCCTGATCCTGTTCGAGCCGGACCCGCTGTCCGCGATGAGATGAGACCGAAATGGCGATCCTGTCCGCTCCGGCCGTCGGCGATCGCGCTTCGCGCGTCCTGCTGTTCGTATCGCTGGCGCTCAATCTGTTCTTCCTCGGGGTGCTGGGCGCGACCGCGGTGCGCCAGCTGTGGCTGCAAGCTCCCGCCGCCGTCGAGCCGAGCCGTAGCGCCGCGGAGCGCATCGACCGGCTGGCCGCCACGCTCTCCGCATCGGATGCCGAGAAGTTGCGGGCCGAATTCCACACCCGCGAGCAGACGCTGGAAGCGGCGCATTCCGCGTACCGCCGCGCCCAGGAAGCGGTGCGGGCCGCGTTGCGCGCCGAGCCATTCGACGCCGCCGCCGTCCGCTCCGCGATGGCCGATACCCGCGCCGCGCGCCAGGCGCTCGATCTCGCCCTCCACGATGTGATCGCCACCGCAGCCGCCGAGATGTCGCCCGCCGGACGCAACAGCCTCGCCAACTGGTCGCCGCCCCACGGCGGCGCTCCCCCGAAGTAACGCGGCCGCGAAAGAGCGAGCATGCAGCAACGGGCGCAGACGCCATCGGCGCGGGCAGGCCCGCAAAGCCGAGCGCGATCGTTCGCGACCCTCGCGGTCGGCTTCGGTTTGCTGCAGGGGCTCGGCGCCTGCGTGCTCAACGACCGGCTCGATCCCGCGCTCGAGGTGCCGAAGAATTATCGCGCCCCGCATCTTAGATCCGAGGCCGCGCTGCCGCCGCTCGAATGGTGGCGAGGCTTTCGCTCGGCCGAGCTCACCGATCTGATGGAGCAGGCTTCGGCCGCGAATTTCGACATCGCGGCCGCGGTCGCCCGCATCGTGCAGGCGGATGCGCAGGCGCGGATCGCGGGCGCCGCGCTGCTGCCGAGCATCAATGCCACCGCGAGCGCGCAACGCTCGAAATCCTCGCAAGCCGTGTTCGGGGGCGCCTCGGGCGCTTCCGGCGGAGGCAGCGGCGGCAGTAGTGTAGGCGGTGGAGGCGGCGGCGCGCGAACGCTGTATACGGCGGCTTTGAACGCGAGCTATCAGCTCGATTTCTGGGGAAAAGTGCGAGCGCAGATCCGCGCCGCGGATTATTCCGCGCTCGCCAGCCGCTTCGACCGCGAGGTGGTCGCGCTCAGCACCCTGGTCACCGTCGCGGATACTTATTTTCTGGTGCTCGAGGGCCAGGATCGCCTGCGCGTCGCCCGGGAGAATCTGACGAGCTCGGAACGAATCTTGAAGCTCATTCAGGATCGCTTCAACAATGGCACCGCGTCCGCGCTCGAGGTTGCCCAACAGGCGAGCCTCACCGCCATCGTGCGCGCCTCGATCCCGCCGCTTGTGGAGCAGGTCCAGCAGAATACCGCGACGCTGGCGTTGCTGGTCGGCCGCGCGCCGGAGAACCTCGCGGTCCGCGGCGGCAGCCTGTATCGGCTGGGTATCCCGCGCGTGTCGCCGGGACTGCCCTCCGAGCTGCTCACGCAACGCCCCGATATCCGCGAGGCCGAGCTCAAGCTCGCCAGCGCCGACGCCAATGTCTATGCGGCGCGCGCCGCGTTCCTGCCGAGCATCCAGCTGACCGGACAGGCCGGCTTCGAGAGCGCGGCGCTGCGCACACTGTTCGGTCCGGGCGCGGTGTTCTACACCGTCGCCGCAAGTCTCACGCAGCCGATCTTTCAGGGCGGGCTGTTGCTGGGCCAGCTCGACCTGCAGAAGGGCGCGCGCGAAGAGCTGCTGCAAGATTACCGCAAAACGGTGATCTCGGCGTTCACCGACGTGGAGCGGGCGCTCGTCGCCGTCCAGCAGACGACGCGCCAGGAAGCGTTGCAGCGCCAGGCCGTCGCGGAGTCGCGCAAAGCCTTCGAGCTTTCCGAGGAGCGGCTGCGCGCCGGCACCATCGATCTCACCACGGTGCTGCAGGCGGAGCAGACCTTTTTCCAGCAGGAGGACACGCTGGCCCAGGTGCGCTTCGCGCGGCTGCAGGCGATCGTCAGCCTGTTTCAGGCGCTCGGCGGGGGCTGGTTCCTGGACCGCGAGCCGGTCGTGCGGCCGCTCGATGTCGGCCCAAACTCTAAAAGTTAACGGGGCGCGTACATAGTTAGGGCGCAAATGGCAGGCTTTCGCAGATTTCTGACCATCGTCGTCGTCGGCGCCGTTCTCGTCGTCGTGGCGATGATGATTTTCGCCCCGGGTTCGCAGCGCCAGCGCAATGCCGGACGCTCCGGCAATCCGGAAGGTCCGATCCCGGTGCTCGCGGCCGAGGCGCGCATTGCCGACGTCCCCGTCTATCTCGACGGCGTCGGCACTACGCGTGCGCTCAACATGGTCACGGTCCACAGCCAGGTCGATGGAACGCTGGTCAGCGTCAATTTCCGCGAAGGGCAGGATGTGAAGGCGGGCGACGTCCTGGCGCGCATCGATCCCACTACCTACCAGGCCCAGCTCGATCAGGCGCTCGCCAAGAAGGCGCTCGACGAGGCACAGCTCGCCAATGCCAGGCTCGACCTCGAGCGCTACACCAATCTGCTCAAGTCCAACGCGGTCAACCGGCAGCAGGTCGACACCACGCGCGCGCTGGTGGCGCAGCTGGAAGCCCAGGTGAGGCTCGACCAGGGCGCGATCGACAATGCCCGAGCCTATGTCAATTACTGCACGATCGTGGCGCCGATCAGCGCCCGTGTCGGCATTCGCCTGGTCGATCAGGGCAATCTGGTGCACGCGTCGGATCCGACCGGCATCGCCATGCTGACCCAAATTCGACCGATCTCGGTGCTCTTCACCCTGCCGCAGCAGCAGCTCGGCCAAGTCAACAAGGCATTCGCAAAGGCGCCGCTCAGCGCCGAGGCGACGGAATCCGACAGCAGGCAGGTGCTCGACCGCGGCACACTGCAGGTCGTCAACAATCAAGTCGACCAGACGACCGGGACGGTGCAGCTCAAGGCCGAGTTTCCCAATGCCGATTTGCAGCTCTGGCCGGGCCAATTCGTCAATGTCAGGCTGCTGATCGATACGCTGCGCCAGGTCGTGGTAGTGCCCACGGCCGCCGTGCAGCGCGGCCCCAACGGCGCCTTCGTCTATTTGCTGCAGCCGGACAGCACCGTGTCGGTCCGCCCCGTCGGGGTCACCCAGCAGGATGAGGCCCAGGCGGTGATCGCCAACGGGCTGCAGGCAAAGGATCGCGTCGTCACCTCGGGTTTCGCGCAGCTTGCCGATGGTCGCAAGGTGACGGTCAGCGGCGCTACGGGCGCGACTGGGGCGGCGCTGAGCTCGGGCAATCCGGATGATACCGGCGCGAGCCAGCCGCGCCGGCAACGGGGCGCAGGCAAGTCCGAGGCGTCCGGCGCGGCGCCGGGCACCACGCCATGAACGTTTCCGCAAGCGTGTCGGCGCCCTTCATCCGCCGCCCGATCGCGACTTCGCTGCTGGGAGTCGCGGTGCTGCTCGGCGGCGTGCTGGGCTATTGGCTGTTGCCGGTCTCCGCCTTGCCGCAGGTCGATTTCCCGACCATCCAGGTCACGACGCAGCTGCCGGGCGCGAACCCCGACACGACGGCATCGCTGGTGACCGCGCCGCTGGAGCGGCAGTTCGGCCAGATCCCGGCGCTGACCACGATGACTTCGTCGAGCTCCTACGGCATCAGCCAGATCACCCTGCAGTTCGAGCTCAACCGCGACATCGATGCCGCCGCCCAGGACGTGCAATCCGCGATCAATGCCGCGGGCTCGACCTTGCCGCGCAACCTGCCGTATCCGCCGACCTACTCCAAGGTGAACCCGGCCGACGTGCCGGTCGTCACCCTGGCGCTGACCTCGGACACCGTCGCGCTGCGGCAATTGAGCGACATCGCCGACACCTTGCTGGCGCAGCGCCTGAGCGAAGTGACCGGGGTCGGCCACGTCTCGGTCGAGGGCGGCATCCGTCCGGCGGTGCGCGTCCAGGCGGATCTGGCGCGGCTCGCCGCCTACGGCATCGGCCTCGAGGATCTGCGCTTCGCGATCGTCAACGCCAATGTCGCCGGTCCCAAGGGCTCGTTCGACGGCGCGCACCAGTCCTACACCATCGCCGCCAACGACCAGATCGCGGCCGCCGACGCCTACCGCTCCGTGGTGGTGACCTATCGCAACGGCGCGCCGGTGCTGCTGAGCGACGTCGCCAACGTGCTCGACGGGCTGGAGAACACCAAGGTCGGCGGCTGGTACGAGGGCGCGCCGGCCGTGATCGTCGACGTGCAGCGCCAGCCCGGCGCCAACGTCATCGAGACCGTGCAGCGCGTGCTGGGCGAGTTGCCGAAGCTGCAGCGCGCCATGCCGGCCGGCGCCAAGCTCACGGTGGTGAGCGACCGCACCAACACCATCCGCGCCTCGGTGCGCGACGTGCAATTCACCCTCATTCTCGCCGTCGCGCTGGTGGTGCTGGTCGTGCTCATCTTCCTGCGCACCGTCCGCGCCACTTTCATCGCCGGCGTCGCTTTGCCGCTGTCGCTCGTCGCCACCTTCGGGGTGATGTGGTTCTGCGGCTTCAGCCTCGACAATCTCTCGCTGATGGCGCTCACGATCGGCACCGGCTTCGTCATCGACGACGCCATCGTCATGATCGAGAACATCGTGCGCCACATGGAAGACGGCGAGGCGCCGCTCGCGGCGGCGCTCAACGGCGCGCGCGAGATCGGCTTCACGGTGATCTCGCTGACCGTGTCGCTGATCGCCGTGTTCATTCCCCTGCTGTTCATGACCGGGCTCGTCGGCCGCATGTTCCGCGAGTTCGCGCTGACTTTGACCATTGCGGTCGTCGTCTCGGCGGTCGTGTCGCTCACGCTCACCCCGATGATGTGCAGCCGGCTGTTGCGGCCGGCCCAGGAAGGTGCCGGAAGCCCTGTCACCCGCGGCTTCAACCGCGCCGTCGAATGGAGCGTCGAGACCTATCGGATCACGCTCGAATGGGTGCTGCGCCACCAGAGGCTCACGCTGGCGACCACCCTTCTCACGCTCGCGGCGACGATCTTGCTCTACGTCATCGTGCCGAAAGGATTTCTGCCGTTGCAGGACACCGGGCTGATCACGGCCGTGACCGAGGCCGGCCCGGAGGTGTCGTTCGTGGAGATGCAGCGGCTGCAGGGAGACATCGGCGCGGCGATCCGCCGGGACCCCGACGTGACCGGCGTCGTTTCGGTGATCGGCGTGAGCCCGCTCAATCCCACGCCGAATGCCGGCCACCTCGCCATCACCCTGAAAGCCCGCGACCAGCGCCGCGCCGTGGTCGCCGACATCGTCCAGCGCCTGAAGGCGCTCGTCGCGCCGATCCCGGGGATGGTGGTGTATTTCCAGCCGGTGCAGGACATCCAGATCAGCACGCGCGCGAGCCGCGCCCAATATCAGTACACGCTGACCGGCACCGATGCCCAGGCGGTGTCGGACTGGTCGGTCAAGCTGGCCGACCGGCTGCGCGCGGAGCCGGCGCTGCGCGAGGTCGCCTCGGAAGCGCAGGAAGGCGGCTTGCGCACCTTCATCAACGTCGATCGGGAAAAAGCCGGCCGGCTCGGCATCTCGATGCAGGTCGTCAACGACACGCTCAACGACGCCTTCGCCCAGCGGCAGATCTCGACGATCTATGCCCAGGCCAACCAGTACCGGGTGATCCTCGAGGCGATGCCGCAGTATCAGCAGGATCCGAGCTCGCTGTCGAAGCTGTTCGTTTCCTCGACCAACGGCGCGCAGGTCCCGGTCAGCGCCTTCACGGGCGTGCAGCGCACCATTGCGCCGCTCATCATCAGCCATCAGGCGCAATTTCCCGCGGTGACGATCAGCTTCAATCTGGCGCCGGATGCTTCGCTCAGCGACGCGGTGGCGGCAATCGCCAATGCCGAACGCGACATCGGCATGCCGGCCGCGATCGTCGGCGGTTATTCGGGCGACGCCGCGGAGTTCGGCCGCTCGCTCGCCGGCGAGCCGTGGCTGATCCTGGCCGCGGCGGTCGCGATCTACATCGTGCTGGGCGTGCTCTACGAGAGCTTCATCCACCCGCTCACGATACTTTCCACCCTGCCGTCCGCCGGCGTCGGCGCGCTGCTCGCCCTGATGCTCACCGGCCAGGACCTCTCGGTCGTGGCGCTGATCGGCATCGTGCTGCTGATGGGCATCGTGAAGAAGAACGCCATCATGATGATCGATTTCGCGCTGGACGCGGAGCGCAAGGAAGGGCTCTCCCCGCGCGATTCGATCGTCAAGGCCTCGATGCTGCGCTTCCGCCCGATCATGATGACGACGCTCGCCGCGCTGTTCGGCGCGCTGCCGCTGGCGCTCGAGCGCGGCACCGGATCCGAGCTGCGCTTTCCGCTCGGCGTCACCATCATCGGCGGACTGCTGCTGAGCCAGTTGCTCACGCTCTACACCACGCCGGTGATCTATCTCTACATGGAGCGGCTGCGGGCGCGGCTCACGCGCGCGGTCGCCCCGCCGGCCCCCGCGCCGCGCGAGCTTCCCCCGCCCGCGATCACCCAGCGAGCCGCGGAATGAGACCCAAATTGTTTGATTTAGCTGAGCCGGCATCGCGCTTCCCCTCTCCCCTTGCGGGAGAGGGTGGTCCGAGCCGAAGGCAAGGACCGGGTGAGGGGTGCGTTCGAACTCACTCGAAGACAAGAACTCCTCATCTGCCTCGCGGACTTCGTCCGCTCGGCACCCTCTCCCGCAAGGGGAGAGGGGAAGCGCGTCTGCAGCTGGACTTTCGCAATAATGCCACAAGGGGAGAGGGGAAGCTCGGGTCCATCACCGCCTTCGTGAGGCGGCCGGACCGATGAATTTCTCCTATCCGTTCATCCGCAGGCCGGTGGGCACCACGCTGCTCGCCATCGGCCTGTTCCTCCTCGGCGCGGTCGCCTATGTGTTTCTCCCCGTCGCGAGTCTGCCGAGCATCGATTTTCCCACCATCCGCGTGAGCGCCAGCCGGCCCGGCGCCGATCCGGCCACCATGGCGGCGACGGTCGCCGCGCCGCTCGAGCGGCGGTTAGCCGAGATCGCCGGTGTCACCGAGATCACCTCGACCAGCGCGCTCGGCT
>VAZU01000006.1:3591-4084 GCA_005884745.1 Alphaproteobacteria bacterium | reverse complement strand
AATCCGGCCGCGGCGCCCGTCCTGATCCTGGCACTGACCTCGAACACCATCGCGCCGAGCGCGCTCTACGACGTCGCCGACACCGTGATCGCCCAGCGCATCTCCCAGGTCGACGGGGTCGCCGAGGTGACGGTGAGCGGCGCCGAGCAGCCGGCGATCCGGGTGCGCGTCAACCCGGTGGCGCTCGCCTCGATCGGGCTCGGGATGGACGACGTGCGCGCCGCGATCGTCAATTCCAACGCCGCGGGGCCGGACGGCGCCTTCGACGGAGCGCAGCAGGCCCAGACGATCGCCACCAACGACCAGCTGCGCAACGCACGGGATTACGATCCGATCGTGGTGCGCACGGTAAACGGCTCGGTGGTGCGGCTCTCCTCCGTCGCCGCGATCACGCCGGGTGTGCGCAACACCCTCTCCGCCGCCTGGTTCAACCGGCAGCCCTCGATCCTGCTCATCATCACCAAGCAGGCGCAGGCCAACGTCATCGACACCG
>VAZU01000006.1:0-3555 GCA_005884745.1 Alphaproteobacteria bacterium | reverse complement strand
TTGCAGATCTCGGTGCTGTCCGACCGCACCACCACGATCCGCGCCAGCGTCCACGACATGCAGCTCACCCTGTGCGCGACGATCGCGCTGGTCATGCTGGTGGTATTCGTGTTCCTGCGCCGCGCGACCCCGACGATCGCCGCCGGCGTCACCGTGCCGCTGTCGCTCGCGGGTACCTGCGCGCTGATGTGGCTTGCCGGCTTCTCGATCGACAATCTCTCGCTGATGGCGCTGGCGGTCTCGGTCGGCTTCGTGGTCGACGACGCCATCGTCATGATCGAGAACGTGTTTCGCAATCTCGAGGCCGGATCCTCGCCGCTGCGCGCCACCATCGAGGGCGCGCGCCAGATCGGCTTCACCGTGGTGGCGATCAGCGTGTCGCTGATCGCCGCGTTCATTCCGCTGCTGTTCATGGGCGGAATCGTCGGCCGGCTGTTCCGCGAGTTCTCGGTGACGCTCGCCTTCGCGATCGCGGTGTCGACCGTGGTGTCGCTCTCGGCTGGCTCGACCGCGTGGTCAGCGCGGTGCTCGACCGGCTGATCCGCAGCTACGCCGGCACCTTGCGCAATGTGCTGCGCCACCGCGCGCTCACCATGCTGGTGATGCTGCTCACGGTCGCGCTCACCGTGGTGCTCTACGTCAAGGTTCCCAAGGGCTATTTCCCGCAGGACGACACCGGGCTCGTGTTCGGCGGGACCGAGGCCTCGACCGACATCTCGTTCAAGGCGATGTCGGAGCTGCAGCAGCGCGCGGCGGCGATCGTCGAGGCGGACCCCGCCGTCGCCGCGGTCGCCTCCTCGGTCGGCGCCTCGACCTTCAATCCCTCGCTCAACCAGGGCCGGCTCTTCATCAGCCTGAAGCCGCTTGCGGAGCGCAAGATCACGACCGCGCGGGTGGTCGACCGCCTGCGCGAAAAACTCGCGGCGGTGACCGGCCTCAAGGTGTTCATGGTGCCGGCGCAGGACCTGCGCGTCGGCGCCCGCCAGAGCAAGGCGCAATATCAGTTCACGCTGTGGGGGACCGACGTCGACGAGCTGCAGAGCTGGATGCCGAAGGTGCTCGCGGCGGTGCGCAAATTGCCCGGCCTGACCGACGTCTCGACCGACCGCGAGCAGGGCGGGCTGCAGGCGGACGTGACCATCGACCGGCTCGCCGCCTCGCGCCTGTGCGTGCAGGTCCAGGACATCGACAACGCGCTCAACAATGCCTTCGCGCAGCGCCAGATCTCGACCATCTACACCCAGCGCAACCAATACCGGGTCGTTCTCGAAATCGACCGGCAATTCCAGCGCGACCCGACGGATCTGAGCCGCGTCTATGTCAAGGCGAGCGGCAGCTTCGCCGGCAACGCCCAGTGCGCGGGCGCGATCGCCAGCGCGCAGGCGACCAATGCCGCGACCGGCATCGTCGCCGGCATCGCGCCCAACGAGGTGCCGCTATCGGCGGTGGCGCGGTTCGGCAAGTCGATCGCGCCGCTCGTCGTCAACCACCAGGGCCAGTTCCCCTCGATCACCATCACGTACAATCTCAAGCCCGAGGCCGGGATCGAGCAGGCGGCCGCGAGCATCCGCGAGACGATCGCCGATCTGCATCTGCCCGATACGATCCATCCCGAGCCCGCCGGCGATATCAAGGCGTTCGCGCAAACAGTCGGCGCGCAGCCGATCCTGATTTTAGCGGCGCTGATCGCGGTCTACATCGTGCTCGGCGTACTCTACGAGAGCCTCGCGCATCCCCTCACCATCATCTCCACTTTGCCCTCGGCGGGGCTCGGCGCTTTGCTCGCGCTGGCGCTGACCGGCAGCGAGCTGACCGTGATCGCTTTCATCGGCATCATTCTCCTGATCGGCATCGTGAAAAAGAACGGCATCATGCTGGTCGATTTCGCGCTCGACGCCGAGCGTCGGCGCGGCCTTGCGCCCGAGCAGGCGATCTTCGAGGCATGCTTAGAGCGTTTCCGCCCGATCCTGATGACGACGATGGCATCGCTGCTCGGCGCCGTACCGCTCGCCGTCGCCATCGGCCCGGGATCGGAGCTGCGCCGCCCCCTCGGCATCACCATCATCGGCGGGCTCTTGGTCTCGCAGGCGCTGACGCTTTACACCACCCCGGTGATCTATCTGCTGCTCGACCGCCTGCACCGCCGGCTGTGGGGCTCGCGCGAGGGCTCGATCGGCAAGGGGCCGGGACCGAGGGCCAGCGGCCTCGGTTTGCGCGCCGCCGGCGAGGGAGCAGCCGAATAGGGTGCGTTCCCCGGACGCGGCGCGATGCGCAGCGTTGCGCCGCAGATCCGGGGCCCAGCTTTGTCGATGATTCAGCCCTGGATCCCGGGTCTGCAGCGCACCACTGCCGTGCTGCGCTGCGCCCGGGAAACATCGGGGCGGTTCGCGCTTTGCAAACCGCCGGGCACCTTGCTATATGCGCCCCGTTCCCCGGTAGCTCAGTGGTAGAGCAAGCGGCTGTTAACCGCTGGGTCGCTGGTTCGAATCCGGCCCGGGGAGCCAATGAAACCAACGGTTCAGGCCCGATTTCGACGGTGCCACCGCACCGAGATGCGATACATTGCGGAATAGTTCGGGAAGATTCGCCCGCATACGAACGAGTACGAGATGAGCAATCCAGAGCCCACCCCCCTTCGCGCCGCCGAGACTGCGTTCGAACTTGCGATTCGAGCCATGGGTCAGGCGCTCGTCGATGCATCGGCCGCCGCCCATGAGATCGATGCGCTCGATCCGCCGAAAGACGACCAGGATGCCGATTACGATCGGCTGCTGTGGCTCGGCAAGATCACCGATGGCCTGAGCGTCCTGTGCACGCCGAGACTGCGCGTGCTCGCCGCCATCCTCGACGAGGTCGCCGCGCTCGAGGAGCCCGGCGAACTCGGCGACAAGCGCCATACTGCGCACTGAGGCTCCCGGATAAACCGGGACCACGCCGTTTCTCTCAAGGAGAATTGCCATGCGGACGTTGACCGCCGCTGCGACGATCGCGACCGCGCTTGTGGTCGGTGCCGGGGCCCCGCTCCAAGCGGCGCCGTGGTGCGCGTGGTTCACCGGGTATAGCTACAGCAACGATTGCGGCTATTACACGCTCGCGCAGTGCGTTGCGACCATCCGGGGAGTGGGCGGCTATTGCGCCCCGAACGTTTACGCGCAACCACTCCCCTACCCGCCCGGTCCCTATCGCAAGCGGCATCCTCGCCGATACGACTGAGGTTGCGGCCGCGATCATGAGCCGTATCTGACAAGTTGAGCGCTATTCCGCGGTCAGCGGCGCAAAGCCCCAGGAGAACAGCGGCCGGCCGCCGTCTTTTTCGATCGCGACCACCTCTTCGAGCCAGCAGCGTTCGTGCTCGCCGCCCGGATAGAGCAGATGCACCGGGACCACCATGCCGTCCTCGAGCATCCAATCGCCGTTCGGCCTCCCGTCGGCCGTCGTCTGCTCGAGGTCCATGTGGGAGAGGCCGAGGCCGTGGAAGAAGATCACGGCGGCGGCCGGGTCCGGCACGCCCTCGCGGCGGTAGATTTCGCGGCCTTGTCTCTGCAACTCGCTGAT
>VAZU01000005.1 GCA_005884745.1 Alphaproteobacteria bacterium | reverse complement strand
TCGCCCATGCCGAAGATCACGCATTCGAGCCGCGGATGCGCCTTGCAGATTTGCTCGACGTTTTCCAGCGCCTGCACCTCCTCGATCAGCACTTCGATGCCGATCGGCCGCTTCAATCCGAGCTTCTGCTCGATCTGGTTGAGCAGCGTGGCGGCGAAATACACGTCCTTCCCGGACAGCACCTTCGGCACCATGATGGTGTCGAGATATTCGCCCGCGCCCTCGATCACGGTGATGATGTCCTCATAAGCATATTTGGTGGAAAGATCGTTGATGCGCACGCAGCGCGTCTTTTTCCCCCAGTCGAGCGTGCGCAGCGCTTGGACGATCTTGCCGCGCGCCCCGACTTTCGCCGAGGGCGCGACCGCGTCTTCGAGATCGAGAAAGACGTGATCGGCGGCGCTCGCCGCCGCCTTCGCCATCATCTTTTCGCTCGAGCCGGGCACCGAGAGCTGCACCCGTCGAAGCCGCCGCGATCGTTCCATGATTTTCCTCCCAACCCAAGCACTTGTCATGCCCAATAACGTGCGGCCGTAGGGTCACCGGACGCGCGGTGGTTACTGGGTGGCCCGCATTCGCGGGCGATGACACCGCCGTATCGTTTGCTCACTTGACCACCTGCTCGGCCCTCAGTCGCTCGACGTCCGCTGCCGAGAAGCCGAGGCTTCGCATCACCTCGTCCGTGTGCTCACCCAGCAACGGCGCGCGCCGAAAGACCCCGCCCGGCGTCGCGGACAGCCGCACCGGCACCCCGGCAATGGCGAGCTTCTCCTCGACGCCGGGATGATCGAGCTCGACTACCATGTCGCGGGCGCGAAAATGCGGATCGGCGACAATGTCGCTCACGTCGAATACCGGGCCGAACGGCACCTGGCCGCCGAGCATCTCCATCAGCTCGCGCCGGGTGAATTGTCGCGTCAGGGCGCCGATCTCCGCATAGACCGCATTCTGGTTCCCGGCGCGGGCCTCCAGCGTAGCGAAGCGCTCCTCGCACCCGAGCTCCGGGCGGCCGAGCTTCTCGCACAGTGTCGTCCAGAACTCGTCCTTGTGGCACGCGAGCGCGACGAAGCCGTCGCGCGCGGGCACCAGCCCGAACGGTACCAGGAACGGATGCCGATTGCCCTCGGGTCCCGGCACCGTGCCGCCGTACGAATATTGATGCAAAATGCGTTCGCACATCGACAGCACGCCGTCGACCATGCCGACGTCGACGTATTGGCCGGCGCCCGTGCGGTCCGCGCGCCAGACCGCGGCCATGATGCCGTAGGCGGCCATGATCGCCGGCACGATGTCGCCGACCCCCGGGCCGACCTTGGTCGGCGTGGCGGGGTCCGGCCCGGTGATCGCCATGACGCCGCCGACCGCCTGCGCCACCACGTCGAACGCCGGCCAATCGAGATACGGGCTCTTGCCGGTATGAGGATCGCCGAAGCCGCGGATCGAGGCATAGACGATGCGTCGGTTGCGCTCGCGCAAGGCCTCGTAGGCGAGCCCCAGGCGCTCCATCACCCCGGCGCGATAATTCTCGACCACGACCTGCGCGGTTTCGATCAGCTTGAAGAAGATTTCTCGGCCCTGCGGCCGTTTGAGGTCGAGCGCGATCGAGGATTTGTTGCGGTTGACGCTCTGGAAATAGCCGGTGAAGGCGCGCAGCTTGTCGTGTGGATGGAACGGACCGATCTGGCGCGTGCCGTCGCCTTCGAGCGGCTCGACCTTGATCACGTCGGCGCCCTGGTCGGCGAGCATCATGGTGCAGAACGGGCCGGCCAGCATCTGGGTGAGATCGATCACGCGCAGGCCTTCGAGCGCGCCCGGCGGCGCGGCCGCGCTCATCGGTCCGCCCAATGGCTGCGGCGCTTGATCAGCACGCGGCGCTCGCCCTCGAACACGATTTTTTCGTCTTGGTTCACGCCCCAATGGCGGAAATGCACGATGCCGGCGTCCTCGCGGTCCGATGGGCCCACCGCCAGCACCTCGGTGAAGGCGTAGAGCGTATCGCCATGGAACACCGGATGCGAGAAGCGGATCTTGTCGAGCGCGAGCTCGGCGAGCGCGTTCTCGGCGGTATCCTGCGCGGCAAGGCCGATGATCAGCGCGAGCGTGACACCGCCGAAGGTGAGGCGCCGGCCGCAGCGGTTATTCTTCATGGCGTGCTCGTTGAAATGCGCCTGCGCGGTGTTCATCACCAGATTGGTGAGGATCACGTTCTCGATCGCCTCGACGGTCTTGCCGCGGGCGTGGCGCATCATGGCGCCCGGTACGAAATCCTCGAAATAATTGTCCTTGCCGGTGAGCGTCGCGAGTCTCATGGCCGTGCCACATACCATGCGCCGTCATGCCCGGCCTTGTGCCGGGCATCCACGACCTTGATGTCTAACCAAACGGAAGACGTGGATGGCCGGGACAAGCCCGGCCATGAGGGGAAAGGAGACGAGGCTTTCATTTGTCCGGCCTGCCGAGCAGATGATCGGAGATGATGCGCAGCTGGATCTCGGAAGTGCCCTCGAAGATCTTCGTCAGCCTGGCGTCGCGCCAATAGCGCTCGACCGCGTGCAGCTTGGTGTAGCCGGCGCCGCCGTGGATCTGCAGCGCCTCGCTGGTGACGCGCTCGGCCATTTCGCTGGCGAACAGCTTGACCATGGAGGCTTCCTTGTCGCAGCGCTGCTTCTGGTCGATCTGGTCGCACACGTGATACATCAGCTGGCGCGAGGCCTCGATCTCGGTCGCCATCTGCGCGAGCTTGAATCGGATCGCCTGGAACTCGGCGATCGGCTGGCCGAACTGCACGCGCTGCTGCGCGTATTCGATCGCGTCCTCGAGCCCGCCGCGGGCAAGCCCGATCGCGCGCGCGGCGGTATGGGCGCGCGCCTTCTCCAGCCCCTGCGCCACGGTGTAGAACGCGCGGCCTTCCTCGCCGACCAGGCATTCGCCGGCCACCCGGCAATTGTCGAACGCGAGCTCGAACGTCTTCCAGCCGAAATAACCGATCTTCGGAATCGGATTGCCTTGGCAGCCTTCCGGCAGCGCACCCCGCGGCTTTTCGATCAGGAAGGTGCTCAGGCCGAGATGCCGGCGGCGATTGTCGGGCGGCTCGGAGGTGCGCGCCACGATCATGATGTAATCGGCGCCGTCCGCGAACGTGCACCAATATTTGCTGCCGTTGATCACCCAGGAATCGCCGTCCCGCTTGGCGCGGCAGCTGATGTTGGCGATGTCGGAGCCGGCGCCCGGCTCGGACATGGAGAATGCGCCGAGAAACTCGCCCTTGGCCATGCGGGTGAGATAGCGGCGTTTCTGCTCCTCGTTCATGGCGCGCGAGCCGATCAGCCCGTTGCCCCGGGCGATGATCGAGGCGACGCTCATCCAGGCGCGGGCGAGCTCCTCGGTGATCAGGCAATACTCGAATACGCCCAATCCGAGCCCGCCGTATTGCTCGGGGATGACGATGCCGAAATATCCCATTTCGGCGAGCTGGTCGCGAAGGCTCATGGGGATCTCGCCCTGCTCGGGGTCGAGTTTATTGGCGAGCGGCAGCACCTCGCGCATGGCGAATTCGCGCGCGGTCTCCTGGATCAGCCGCCGCTCCTCGGTCATGTAGCTCACGCGGCGCTCCGCTTGTTGACAAGATTGGTGCGCTTGAACTCGATCACGCGCTCGCCGTTCTGATTGAAGCCTTCGGTGTGCCAGGTGACGATGCCCATGTTCTTGTTGCTGGAGGATTCGCGGCGCTCGGCCACGGTCGAGCGCGCGGTCAGCGTGTCGCCGGGGTACACCGGCGCGTCGAAGCGGAGCTCCTCGACGCCGAGGAATGCGCCGCCGCCTTCGCTCAGATCCTCGACCGTGAGCCCGAACACCGTGGTGAACACCAGCATCGGATTGACGACGACGTCGGGATGACCGTGGGCGCGGGCGAACTCGGCGTTGGTGTAGAGCGGATTGAAGTGCAGCGTCACCGTCGTGAAGAACGAATTGTCGCCATGATTGATGGTGCGGCCCCAGTGGTGGTCGAAGCGCCGCCCGATCTCGAAATCCTCGTAGCGGTTCCCCTTCGGCTTGAGCACCGCGCGGCTGACGAACTCCGGCATGTCGGTGGCTCGGTTCAGGCGGGCGTGCACAGGCGGGTGAGGTCGCGCAAATTGGCGCGTTCATCGAGCGACAGGACGACCGTCGCGAGCTCGTGCGTACGCGCCCCGAGCACCGGTTCGGCGAGGCTCAGGAATTTCGCCTCCAGCCGGCGGCCCTGCTCCCGGAGATCCTGCTCCGGAATGCCGGAATCGTGGGCGGCCTCGAGCACCCGGCCGTCGGCCAGTGTGAGCCTGATCCGGGCCTGGGTGTGCGGCCAGGCGGGCTGGAAATCCACGTTGACCTTGTCGCGCAAGGCGGCAAGCGCCGGATTTTTCGCGGTCGCCTCGCTATAGGCGTCGAGCCGCGCGGTATCGATGCCGGCGAGCGCCATTGCGGTGGTGAGGCGGAGCGAGAACTTGGCCTCGAGCCCGGTCTTGGGCGCCAGGATGTGGCAGACCTTGCTCGCGCCCGCATCGACCTTGAGCGAAGCTTCGCGCACCGCGCTCGTCTCGATCGCATGTTCGCGACGAAGCTTCCGCGCGCACTCGATCGGCGCATGGGTGAGATAGCACGCGGCATGATATTTGAAGAGATTGCCGCGCAAATGATAGCCGCCCGGCGGGTCGGCGAGCGCGCGCTCGGGATGAAAATCCGAGCTCTGGGTCGCGGCAAAGCCCTGCGCGCATTCGAGCGCGTCGGCGCGGCTGGAAAACCCGCGCGCCGCAAGCATCGCCGCGAGCAGGCCGTTCTGCGCGGCTTTGCCGGCATGCAGCGGCTTGCACATGGTGCCGAACATCGATTTCAGCCCCGCCGCCTGGGTCGCGGCAATGCCGAGCGCGGTCGCGGTCTTTTCCGCATCGAGGCCGAGCAGATGCGCGCAGGCCGCGGCCGCCCCGAAGCTGCCGATCGTGCCGGTGGCATGGAAGCCGCGAGCGTAGTGATCCGGCAGCACCAAGGCTCCGATCCGGCATTCGGTCTCATAGCCGGCGACGAAAGCGGCAAGGAAATCGGCGCCGCTCGCGCCAGAATCTTCGGCGAGCGCCAGCAGCGCCGGCACGATCGGGACGGTCGGGTGGCCGCCCATGGCCATGTTGACGTCGTCGTAGTCGAGCGCATGGGACGCGGCGCCGTTCACCAGGGCCGCCTGCTGCGCCGAGATCTTAGCGTCGCGGCCGATCAGGCTCGCGGCCGGCCTGCCGCCGTCCTCGAGCGCCTGGTCGGCAAGCATGCGTGAAAGCTCCTCGCGCGAACCGGCGAGCGTCACCGCGAGCCAATCGAGCAGACATTGGCGCGCCAGCGTGCGCACCTCGTCCGGCAGGTCCTTGTAGCGGATCGAGCTAGCCCGCTCGGCAAGCTCGGCGGTGACCGGCGCGTCGCGGACGATGGATCGAACGGGCGAGGCCGTTGGCATGATTTCCTCCCGTTTTTCTTGAACCTTGCATGTGCGTTCTGCCGCCGTCCAGTCCCCAGGATCCGGGAGGCGAGCGAGCGGCCACGGTCGCAATGCGCTTGGTCGATTGGATGCTAAGCGTGTCGGGTCGTAAGGAGCCAGCTTATGGGTGCAATGGGCTTTGGCCGACGGCGGCGTGCCGCCAGCGCTAAAACTCCTCCGGGCAGGGGTCGATGACCGCCCAGAGCTCGGTGCCGTTCTTGAGATGCTTCATGTCCGCGGTGAGCCCGCCGTGCTGCTCGATCCAGTCCTTGACGCCTTGCGGGTAGATCGACATCAGCTCGGCGGTTCCGGCGTAGCTCGTCACCCGGATGCCGGCCGTCCAGCTTTTGTCGAAATAGGCCTGGTGGAAGCCCATGCTGGCCTTGGGGGTCGCGCAGATGCGGTTGAGCGGCACGATTCCGAGCACGAGGCCGCAGGCGGAATTGCAGATGCCGTCGATGACGACCCGCTCCCCGGCATCGCGAAGCCGGGCGTATTTCGCCTTGTATTCCTCGACGTCGCCGCCGAAATCGCGCGTGATGCGGTAGTCGGCGAGCGCCGGCGCGGCCGTGGCGACGAGCAGAATGGCAGCCAAAACGCGCAATGTCCCACCCCGAACAGGACCCCGACCGGCACCCTAGCTCGCAAATGTAAATGGCTTCTTTTCAGCGGCGCCGGGGCCCGATTGGGGCAAAACCGGGGCGGCTTTCTTCGCTCTCCCGGTGTAACCGGGGAGGGTGGCCCGGATGAGCCGAACGAGAAGCGGGCTGGGTGAGGGAGTTTGATGGCCATGGAGCGAATGGAGCCGCTATCCACGCGCTGCTGCATTGTCGGCGGCGGGCCCGCCGGGATGATGCTCGGCCTGCTGCTGGCGCGGGCCGGCATCGAAGTCGTCGTGCTGGAAAAGCACGCGGATTTCCTGCGCGATTTCCGCGGCGACACCCTCCATCCCTCGACCCTCGAGCTCATGCACGAGCTCGGCCTGCTCGAGGAATTGCTCAAGCTTCCGCACCAGGAAATCACCGAGCTGAAGCTGTGGTTCGGCACGACCGAGCTTACGGTCGGCGACTTCACGCATCTGCCGACGCATTGCCGGTTCATCGCCTTGATGCCGCAATGGGATTTCCTCGATTTCCTGGCCCGGGAGGCCCGCCGGTGCCCAACATTCGGTTTGCGCATGCAGGCGGAGGTCACGGCGGCGATCGAGGAAGCCGGCCGGATCGTCGGCGTGCGCGCCGATACACCGGATGGCGAGCTGGAGGTGCGCGCCGACCTCGTGGTGGGAGCCGACGGCCGGCATTCCACGGTCAGGCAAGGCGCGGGGCTTGCGGTGCAGGAATTGGGGGCGCCGCTCGACGTGCTTTGGTTTCGGTTGCCGCGTTTTTCCGGCGATCCGGAAGAGACCGCGATCCGGTTCGGATCGGGTCAATTGCTGGTGCTGCTCAACCGCGGTGAATATTGGCAAGCCGGCTATGGCATCGCCAAAGGCTCGATGGAAGAGCTCCGCGCAAAAGGCCTGTCGCAATTACACCGGCACATCGCCGAGCTTGCTCCGTTCGTGCGCGATCGCGTCGGCGAGCTCGATGACTGGGACAAGATCAAGCTTCTCACCGTCCGGGTCGACCGGCTGCGCCACTGGTGCCGCCCAGGCTTGCTTTGCATCGGCGATGCCGCGCATGCGATGTCGCCCGTGGGCGGCGTCGGGATCAATCTGGCGATCCAGGACGCAGTCGCCGCCGCCAATCTGCTGACGGAGCCGCTGCGGACCCGGACGCTCGCCGAAACGCATTTGCTCCGCGTGCAACGGCGGCGCGAGCTCCCGACCCGGGTGATTCAGCGGCTGCAGATTCTCATCCAGAACCATGTCATCGCCAATGTGCTGGCCGGCCGGGGGAGGCTCGCGCCGCCGCTGCTGCTGCGCGTGATCGGGCGTCTGCCCTGGTTTCGACGCCTCGCCGCCCGCCTGGTCGGGATCGGGATCCGGCCCGAGCATATCCGCCCCCCGGCTCGACGGGCATGAGCGGAAATGGCAGTGTCGATGTCGCTCTGCTTCCCTCTCCCCTTGTGGGAGAGGGTGGCGAGGCGCCATCTGAAATCGGCAGTTGCCGATTTCAGGAATTCATGATCTGGCCAAGTCGGAAACATCCGACTTGGCGTGCGCCGAGCCGGGTGAGGGGTAATTGAGAATCCCTGATCAGAGATCAGTCTTCAAAGACGATCCCCTCTGATTTCCGATTCCTGATTTTAGGAGGCCCCTCACCCCGCGCTGCCGCGCGCCCCCTCTCCCGCAAGGGGAGAGGGGGCTGAACTCGGGAGGGGGCAAATGAGATTCGTTGGCTTGCTTGCAGCGATCCTTGCGCTCGCGCTTACTGCGGTGCCGCGGCCTGCCGCGGCCGCCGACGTTATTTGTTACAATTGTCCGCCGCAATGGGCCGACTGGGCCTCGATGCTCAAGGCGATCAAGACCGATCTCGGTCTCGACATTCCCTACGACAACAAGAACTCGGGCCAGGCGCTCTCGCAGCTACTGGCGGAGAAGAACAACCCGATCGCGGACATCGGTTATTTCGGCGTGACGTTCGGCATCAAGGGCAAGGACGAGAGCGTGTTGCAGCCCTACAAGCCGAAAGGCTGGGACGAGATTCCGGCGGGCCTCAAGGACCCCGAGGGCTATTGGCATAGCATCCATTCGGGGACGCTGGGGCTGTTCGTCAACAAGGACGCACTCGGCGGAAAATCGGTGCCGGCCTGCTGGCTCGATCTGTTGAAGCCCGATTACCGCGGCATGGTCGGCTATCTCGACCCGTCCTCGGCGGCGGTGGGCTACGTCGGCGCGGTCGCCGTCAACCTCGCGCTCGGCGGCCCGAACAACGATTTCGGCGCCGCGATCGGCTTTTTCCGCGAGCTCGGCAAGAACGACGCGATCGTGCCGAAGCAAACCTCCTACGCGCGCGTGGTCTCGGGCGAGATCCCGATCCTGTTCGATTATGATTTCAACGCCTACCGGGCCAAATATAACGAGAAGGGCAATTTCGAGTTCGTGTTGCCGTGCGAAGGCTCGGTCGTGTTCCCCTACGTGATCGGGCTCGTCAAAGGCGCGCCGCACAAGCAGCCCGCGGAAAAAGTGCTCGACTACATCTTATCCGACAAGGGCCAGGCGATCTGGACCAACGCCTATTTGCGTCCGGCGCGGCCGATCCCGCTTCCCGCCGCCGTCAAGGCGCGCTTCCTGCCGGACAGCGACTACGCGCGGGCGAAGACGGTCGATTGGGGCGACATGGCAACCTACGAAAAGGCGTTCGCGGACCGCTATCTCACCGAAGTGCGCTGATGTCGCTCGCCGCGCGGTTTCGGCTGCGTGCTCCGAACTCCGCGGGCTCGAGCGCGGCGTTTGCCCGGCTGTGCCTGCTGCCGCTCGCGATCGTGGTCGCGGCCTTCTTCTTGCTGCCGATGATGTTGGGGCAGCGCGTAGGACTGGAACACCATGCCGAGGCCATGGTGCTCGGCGACCGCATCGTCGTGATGCGGCACGGCGCGATCGCGCAGATCGGCACGCCGCGCGAAATCTATTTTGAACCCGCGAGTCGCTTCGTCGCCGAATTCGTCGGTGCCGCCAATATCGTCGAGGGGACGGCACGCGACGGCGCGATCGTGCTGCCGGGCGGCCGCATCCCGGTCCCGATCGGGAGGGCGGGCAAAATTACGCTCATGCTGCGGCCGGAAACGATTTTCGTCGTGCCGCCGGACGCGGCCGAACTCAAAGGCCGCGTCGAGAGCGTGACGTTCGTCGGCGACCGGCAGCGCATCGTGATTGCGGACGCGGCGGCGCGGCCGCTCTTCGTCGACGCGCCGAACACGATCGCGGCGACGCCCGGCGAGCGCGTCGGCCTGCGCATCGATCCGGCACGGATCCGGGTTCTCCCGAACGAAAGTAGCGTCATCCCGGGGCCCGAGCAAAGCGAGGGAACCCGGGATCCATGACCACCATCGTCAATATCTCGTTTCGTGGTCATGGGTTCCGAGTTCGCGGGCTGACGCCCACGCCCCGGAATGACGCCACGGAGGCGCCATGACGGCGCCCGTCCTGATCGCGCAGATCTCGGCGCAGATCTCCGACCTGCATATCAAGCGGCCCGACGAGCGCGCCTACGAGATGGTCGACACCGCGGCGGCGCTCGAGCGCTGCATCGCGCATCTCAACGCCTTTCGGCCGCGCCCGGCCTTCGTGGTGATCAGCGGCGATCTCGTCGATCGCGGGCTCGAGGAGGAATATGCGCACCTGCGGCAGTTGCTGAAACCGCTCGAATTGCCGTTTGCGGCAATTCCAGGGAACCACGACGAGCGCCGGCAATTCCGCCGCGCATTTTCGGATCAGTCGTTTGCCCAGCTGTCCGGGCCGGCCAATGTCCGCGTCGAGGTGAGCGGGCTCGTGCTGTTGCTGCTGGATTCCTCCGTGCCGGGTAAGGATTATGGCGAGCTCGATCCCGCGACGCTGCAATGGCTCGATTCCGAGCTGGCCGTCGCTCCGGATCGGCCGGCGCTGGTTTTCCTGCATCATCCGCCGTTCGCGGCCGGCATTGCCCACATGGATCGTCAGAATCTTCGCAATGCGCCGCAGCTTGCCGCGGTCGTCGAGCGGCATCCCCAGGTCCGGCTGATTGCGGCCGGCCACCTCCATCGCGCCGTCCCGGCACCCAACCATGCGGTCGATCTCGATCTTGCGGCCGAGCGCCCGCCGTCATTGCGGATCGAGCCGCCGGCGTTTCATCTGCACGCCTGGTTCGCGGGCGAAGGCTTGGGCCGTCTCGTCACGCACTTCGTGCCGATCGGGGAATTTCCCGGCCCGTATCCGTTCTTCGATGCCGAGGGGCAGCTACTGTGACTTTCACGCCGTCACCCTGAGGTGCGAGCCCGCGGACGAAGGTGCCGACGGTTCACGCGTCTGATATGAGACGGGCGAGCCTCGAAGGGCGACGGCGTCAAGCCGAGT
>VAZU01000025.1 GCA_005884745.1 Alphaproteobacteria bacterium | reverse complement strand
GCGTTCGTCGCCGCGCTGATCGCCGGCGAAAAAGCCGCCTTCCACGAATGGGAAGCGGCCCCCTATTTCGAGGGCTGCCTGCCGGTCGAAGTCATGGCCGAGCGCGGCCCCGAGACGCTCCGGCACGGGCCGCTCAAACCGTTCGGGCTGACCGATCCGCATGCGCCCGAACGCAAGCCCTACGCGGTCGTGCAGCTGCGGCAAGACAACAAGCTCGGGACCTTGTTCAACATGGTCGGGTTCCAGACCAAGCTGAAGCACGGCGAGCAGCTGCGCGTCTTTCGCACCATTCCGGGACTGCAGCATGCGGAGTTCGCCCGGCTCGGCGGGGTGCATCGCAACACCTTCCTCAACTCGCCGAAGCTGCTCGATGCGAGTCTTCGGCTCGCGGCGATGCCGCGCCTGCGCTTTTCCGGGCAGATCACCGGCTGCGAAGGCTATGTGGAATCCGCGGCGATCGGGCTTTTGGCCGGGCGCTTCGCCGCCGCGGAGCGGCTGGGCGAGCCGATCGCGCTGCCGCCGGCGACGACCGCCCACGGCGCGCTGCTCAACCACATCACCGGCGGCCACGTGGACGCGATCGAAGCCGGCCCGCGCTCGTTCCAGCCGATGAACGTCAATTTCGGCTTGTTTCCCCCGCTCGCCGAAGGCATCCGGCGCGCCGGCGCCGCGAGAACGCTTGCCAAAAAGCAGGCGCTTAGCGCACGCGCGCTCGGCGATCTCGAAATTTGGATCGGCCGTCATCCGGCCGCGGCCGCCGAATGAGCCGATATTTGCCGGCGACCGAAGAACTATCCGAACAGACGATCGACCGCGCCCGCATCGCCGAGATCGAACTGGTCGTCAGGCCGTTCATCCGCCGCACGCCCCTGATCGAGCTCGATGCCGCCGAATTCGGGCTCGACTCGTTCCGCATCGCCTTGAAGCTCGAGCAGCTGCAGCATTCGGGATCGTTCAAGGCGCGCGGCGCCTTCGCCAATTTGCTCACGCGAAAGATTCCGCGCGCAGGCGTGGTCGCCGCTTCCGGCGGGAACCACGGCGCTGCCGTCGCCTATGCGGCGCGCAAGCTCGGCGTGCCGGCGAAGATCTTCGTGCCGAGCATCTCCTCGCCCGCCAAGGTTCAACGCATTCGCGATTACGGTGCCGACCTCGTGGTCGGCGGCGAACGTTACGCCGATGCGCTCGCGGCGAGCGAGGCTTGGGCCGAACAATCCGGTGCCATGCCGATCCACGCCTACGATCAGGTCGAGACGATTCTCGGCCAAGGCACGCTCGGCATGGAGATGGAAGCACAGGCACCCGCGCTAGAGGTGCTTCTCGTGCCGGTCGGAGGCGGCGGGCTGATCGCCGGCATTGCCGCCTGGTATGGCGGCGCGACCCGCGTGATCGGTGTCGAGCCGGAGGCGGCGCCGACGCTGGCGAACGCTCTCCAGGCAGGCAGGCCGGTCGACGCACCGGCCGGCGGCATCGCCGCGGATTCGCTCGCCCCGCGCCGAGTCGGCGAGCGGGTGTTTCCAATCGCCCGGCGTTTCGTCGAACGCGTGGTGCTCGTCACCGACGAGGCGATCCGCGCAGCGCAGCAGGCGCTATGGGACCATGTGCGAATCGTGGCGGAGCCCGGCGGCGCCACTGCGTTCGCCGCACTCTCGTCCGGACGCTATCGGCCCGATCGCAACGAGCGCATAAGCGTGGTCGTGAGCGGCGGCAACACGACGGCGGTCGATTTCGGCCGGTGAGCGGGGGTCCGGCCGAAACGCGGGTGACATCAGCTCCCGGCAATGCGCCGCGGGTCGCGCGCCGCGCGCCACAGCAGCCATTGCTTGCGCCATTGCGGTACTTCGACGGCAGTTCGGAACGGCTCGTAATCCGCGCGCTCCATGCGCGCGAGATACGGGCCGACGAGCGCGACCGGCAGCAATGCCGGGACCAAGAGATCCGGCAATTCGCCCACCCCATTGCGGATCCGGTCGAGATGGCTGCGGGCCTGTTGGCGAAAATCGGCGAGCGCCGCGCGCACCTCGCCGCTCGATCGGCCGGCGAGAATGTCGGCACGCGCCGACCCATGGGCGGCCAGGATTTCCTCCGGGATGAAGATCTTTCCGCGCGAGGCACGGAAGGCGAACGAGCGCGCCAGACCGGTGATCGCATAGGCAATACCGGCCGAACGCGCGAGCTCGAGATGCGTGTCGCCCGGATCACTTAGGATCCGCAGGGCGAGCTCGATGACGGCCGAGGAGGTTTTGCCCGCATAATCCTCAAGATCGGCGCGGGTCGCGAATGTTTCGTCGTAAACGTCGAAGCGCCGCGCTTCGAGGAGATCGAGCAGCCGCTGCCGCGGCAACGCATGGCGTTTCACGGTTTCCAGCAGGGCCAAGGCCACCGGATTGGCGCCCGGCTCCCCTGCGTGGGCGATGAGGTCGTGCCAATATTGCAGCCGCACCTCGCCCGCCAGCGGCTCGCGAATTTTGCCTTGCACGCCTGCGACTTCCGCATTGAACGCATAGAGCGCAAACAGACCTCGCCGCTTCTCGGCGGGAGCGAACAGGCCGGCGAGAAAGCGGTCTTTGTCGGCCTCGCGGACCAAATTCTCGCAATGGGCGAACGCGTCCATGACGGCACTGTAGCCCGGATGGAGCGAAGCGAAATCCGCGGCTGTCTCCTGGATTGCGCGGCGCGCCGCGCCGCTTCATCCGGGCTACGGAACGTGAGATCACCCCACCGCGATCAACCCGGCGGCGACCCGGCGACCTTCCGCGACGAGGATGTTGTAGGTCCGCACTGCGGGGCCCGTGGCCATCACTTCGACGCCGATCCCATAATCGCGGAACCGCCACCGCAGCGCTTCCGGCAGCGGCCGCAGCTCCGGCCCGGACCCGAGCACGAACAGCTCGATCGCGTCGGCCTCGGCAAACAGCGGGGCGAGGTTCGCTTCGGCGATGTCTTCGGGTGCCGCGACCGGCCAGGCCCAGATGCCGCTCGGCAGACACAACAACGAGCCGCGGTGCGACATGCCGGCGAAGCGAAAGCCGCTGTTGCCGTAGGCGTCGATCGGCGCCTGGTGCGGAAGATGCGGCGCATCCGATCGCGCAATCATGACCGTGTCTGCGGCGGTCGCGGCCGGCAAGGCGCCCTCAACCGCGCGCCACGGGCCGCGACTCGCGCGCGGGCTTGCGCACCTGCGCCTCTTTGGGCTGTTTGATCTGCTTGGGTTCTTCGGCCCGCTCGGCCTCCTCGCTGTCGCGGCGCGCGGTGCCCACGCCGAGATAGATCAGGATCGGAGAGGCGATGAACACCGACGTGTAGGTGCCCACCAGCACCACCCCGAACATCATGGTGGCGGTGAAGCTATGGATGGCCTGCCCGCCGAACAGTAAGAGCGCGAGCAGCGACAGCGTCACGGTGACATGGGTGATGATCGAGCGTGACAGCGTGGCGTTGATCGAAATATTGAGCAAGTCCGGCATCGACAGCTTCTTGTAGCGGCGCAGCATTTCGCGGATGCGGTCGTAAATGACGACCGTGTCGTTGAGCGAATAGCCGAGAATCGTCAACAGCGCCGCAATGCTGGTCAGATCGAAATCGATCTGGGTGAGGGACATGAAGCCGATCGTCAGCACCAGATCGTGCACGTTGGCGATCATGGCGCCGAGCGCGAACTGCCATTCGAACCGGAACCACAGATAGAGCAGGATGCCGCCGATCGCCAGCATGATGCCGATGGTGCCGTAGGACAACAGCTCGCCCGACACCCGCGGGCCGACGACCTCGACCCGGCGGTATTCCACGCTGTCTCCCAGCGCGCCCTTGACCTTGGCGACCGCCTCCTGCTGCGCGGCCTCGCCTCCGGGCTGCTCGGAGATGCGGATCAGGACGTTTTCGGGGCCGCCGAATTGCTGCAGCTGGACGTCGCCGAGGTTGAGCTGGTTGAGCGTCGCCCGCATCTTCGCCAGATCGGCCGGGCCGGATTTCTGCTGCACCTCGATCAGGGTGCCGCCGCGGAAATCGATGCCGAGGTTCAGCCCCGGATGGAAGTACAGCAGGATGGCGACGATCGACAGCATCGCCGAAATGGGAAAGCTCACGCGCCGGAAGCGCATGAAGTCGAACTTGGTGTCGTCGGGAACGATGCGGAGGTGGCGCAAGTTCGTCTCGCTTTGACAATCGGATCAGATCGGGACCAGCTGCGGGCGGCGCCAGCGCACCCAGCTCGCCACGATCAGCCGCGTCAACGTGAACGCGGTGAAGACCGTGGTGAGGATGCCGATGCCCAGCGTCACGGCGAAACCACGCACCGCTCCCGTGCCGATGAAGAACAGCACCGCGGCGGCGATGAAGGTAGTGATGTTGGAATCGAGGATGGTGGCGAGCGCCCGGGTGAATCCGGCATCGATCGCGGAAATTGCCGAGCGGCCGCTGCGGACCTCTTCGCGGATTCTCTCGTAGATCAGCACGTTGCTGTCCACCGCGATGCCGACCGTGAGCACGATGCCGGCAATGCCGGGAAGCGTCAGCGTGGCGTTGAGGAGCGAGAGCAGGCCGAAGATCATCGCGACGTTCACGGCGACGGCGACATTGGCGAAAAAGCCGAACAGGCCGTAGGTCGCCAACATGAAGACCACGACCAGCACCGAGCCCACTGCTGCGGCGATCTTGCCCTTCTGGATCGAATCCTGGCCGAGACCGGGGCCCACCGTGCGCTCCTCGATGATCGTCAGCGGCGCCGGCAGGGCGCCGGCGCGCAGCAGGATGGCGAGATCGTTCGCCTGCTCGACGGTGAAGCTGCCGGAGATCTGCCCGGAGCCGCCCAGGATCGGCTCGCGGATCACGGGAGCGGAAATCACCTCGTTGTCGAGCACGATGGCGAACGGCCGTCCGACGTTCTCCTGGGTCACCTGGGCGAAGCGCCGGGCGCCGTTGCTGTTGAACCGGAAGGTCACGATCGGCTCACTGGTGCGCTGATCGAAGCCCGGCTGGGCATCGGTCAGATCCTCGCCCGAGACCATGATTCGCTTCTGGATCACGTACGGAACCTGATTGTGGTCCTTGAGGATTTCCGAATCCGGCGGCGGCCCGTTCTGGATTGCCTGGTCGGGGCTGATGGAGACATCGACCAGCCGGAACGTGAGCTTTGCGGTCTTGCCGATGATGTCCTTGAGATGCGTCGGATCTTGCAGTCCCGGCACCTGGACCAGAATACGGTCGACGCCTTCGCGCTGAATGCTCGGCTCGACCGTGCCGAGCTCGTTCACCCGGCGCTCCACGATCTGGATCGATTGGTCGACCGACTGGCGGATGCGCTCGGTGATCGCCGCCGGGGTCAGCGTGAGGCGGATCAGGCCGCCGCCGAGATCGGCGATATTGACCGTGCGCTGGCCGCCGCCGCCGAGCGCGCCACCGATCGGCTGGGAAAGTTCCCGCAGCTTCGCCAGCGCGACTTGCGGGTCGGCGCCTTCGCGAATGCGGACCTCGACGCTGTCGCCGCGGGCGACGAGCCCGGTATAGCCGATCCGCGCCTCGCGCAACACGCGCCGCACGTCATCGAGCAGCGTTTGGACTTTTTCTTTCCGCACGGCGTTGGAATCGACCTCGAGCAGCAGGTGCGAACCGCCCTGAAGATCCAGCCCCAGCACGATATGGCGCTGCGCCCAGGCCGGCCAGCGCTGCACCACCCGGTCGGGGAAGAAATTGGGGACCGCGAACAGGCAGATGACGATCGCCGTGAGCAGCACCGAGATCGCCTTCCAGCGAGAGAAAAACAGCATGAGAACCCGTGTCCTTCGCAGCGGCCGCCGGCCGCGATCAGCCGGACGCCTCGTCCTTCACCGGTTCCCCCTTGGCACGGACTTCGGACACCATCGAACGCATTTGCCGCACGCGGACGCCGTCCGCGATCTCGACCTCGATCTGATCGTCGTCCACGACCTTGGTGACCTTGCCGACCAGCCCCCCGGAGCTGATGACGGTGTCGCCTCGCCGCACGCTCTTGACCATCTCCTGATGCTGCTTCACCCGCCGTTGCTGCGGACGCAGGATCAGGAAATACATGATCACGAAAATGAGCACGAAGGGGAGCAGCGACATCAGCATGTCGCTGCTGCCTCCCAGGCCCGTCTGGGCGAATGCCGGCGTGATCAGCATCGATCCTCGTCCCTGTGCCGCAAGCCCGGCCGCTCCCCTCCCGGGAAGGGAGGGTCAGGGAGGGGTCATGCCGCACGCGGAACTGGCGAGACGCCCTTGGCCTGTGCCCGGCGAAATCGGCGCGGACTATAGCCGCCGCGGGCCCAATTGCAACGCCGCGGATCGGCGCAAACGGGGCCAAAACTCGCGCAGGAACGCCGCGCGGACGGTCCTTGGGCCCACAGGCACGCGCGATGCGCGGTAGACAGCGGGTGCTTGCCGGGGCGCCGCGGTCCCGCTAAGCCTCCGGTGCCCAGTCCGGACTTGCCATGTCGCGCGCCAAATCTGAATTCGACCTGGTGGAATTTTCCGCGACGCTCGACCGCGTCGCCGACGCGCTCGAGCGGCTGGCACCGCCGGCGCCGGCACCGCCGCGCTTCGATGCGGCCGATGCGTTCGTCTGGCACCCGGAAGGGCGCCAGCTCGCCCCCGTTGCCCGCGTCAACCGGGTCGACATGTCGCTGCTCAAGGGCATCGATCGGGTGCGCGACGTGCTGGTCGAAAACACCGAGCGGTTCGCCCACGCCTTGCCGGCCAACAATGCGCTGCTGTGGGGCGCGCGCGGCATGGGCAAATCGTCGCTGGTCAAGGCGGCGCATGCGGCGGTCAACGCCAAGCTCGGCGACGGCCCGCGGCGCGGGCGGCTGAAGCTCGTCGAGATCCACCGCGAGGACATCGAAAGCCTGCCCGAGTTGATGGCGCTGCTGCGCGCGGCGCCGCAGCGCTTCCTGGTGTTCTGCGACGACCTCTCCTTCGATGCCGAGGACACGTCGTACAAATCGCTCAAAGCCGTGCTCGAAGGCGGCATCGAGGGCCGGCCCGACAACGTGATCCTCTATGCGACCTCCAACCGGCGGCACCTGATGGCGCGGGACATGATGGAGAACGAGCGCTCGACCGCGATCAATCCCGGCGAGGCGGTGGAGGAGAAGGTGTCGCTGTCGGACCGTTTCGGGCTCTGGCTCGGTTTTCATCGCTGCAGCCAGGACGAATATCTGGCCATGGTGGCCGGTTACGTCGGCTACTATCGCATTCCGATGAATGGCGAGAAGCTGCGGTCCGAAGCGCTCGAATGGGCGACCACCCGCGGATCCCGCTCCGGCCGGGTGGCCTGGCAATTCGTGCAGGATCTCGCGGGGCGGCTCAGGGTTCCGCTGGAAGAACCGGCCGCCCCGCGATGATCAGCTCCTGGAGGTCAATCGCGGGGGCTGATCGAAATGGCTGACGCTCAGGTGCCCGACAGATAGCGCATCGGATCGACCGGCGTCGCACCCTTGCGGATTTCGAAATGCAGCTGCGGCGAGGCGACGCTGCCGGTCTGGCCGGCACGCGCGATGATTTGGCCGCGCTTCACCTGATCGCCGCGCTTAACCAAGAGCTCGCTGGCGTGGGCGTAGGCGGTGACGAAGCCGTTCGTGTGCCGCACCAGCAACAGGTTGCCGTAGCCTTTGAGCTCGTTGCCGGCATAGGCGACGGTGCCCTCCTCGGCGGCTTTGATCGACGTGCCTTCCGGCACCGCCAGATTGATGCCGTCGTTGTGCTGACCGTTCGGCTCCGCGCCAAATCCGGCAATGACGCGCCCGCGCACCGGCCAGCGGAACCCGCCGGCGACACTCGCGGTTTCGGCCGGCGCCTCGATCTTGGCAGCGGCAGGCTCCGCCGCGGCCAAGGGGGCCCCGGCCTCCGCGGTCGCGACGCGTTGCGGGGGCTGCGAATGGGCAGGCGCGGAAACTGCCGGCGCATGCCCGCCCGCGGGCGCTTCGCCCGCCGCGACGCGCGTGGGCTTTGCCCCGGGAATCGTCAACTGCTGGCCGATCCTGAGCTTGGTATCCCGCGTGATGTTGTTGGCTTTGGCGATCGCCGACCGCGAGTGGCCGTAGAGGTGCGCCACCGAGCTCAGCGTCTCGCCGGACGCGACCACGTGCACGCCGCCCGGAGCATTGCGGCCATGGCTCGCCGCCGCCGCCGTGCTCGATGCGGCGGCCGGCGGCCTTGTGCCGGCATGATGCCGCGGAATGACGAGACGCTGCCCCGCCTGGATCGACGCTGCCGCGGTCAGTTGGTTGGCCTGCACGATCGCGCTGGAAGACACTCGATAACGCCGAGCGATCGCGCCGATCGTGTCCCCGGGCGCGACCGTGATCGTGATCTCGCCACTCGAGCCTGGCGCATCCGCGGCAAGCGATCCGGTGGTGTCTCGCTGGGAGGAATAGCTCGGCGCGGGACCGGGCGGGGGCGGCAGCGGGGCCGCGCTCTGCGCGCCCAGCGGCTGTGCCTCGACCCGTCCGAGCGGAGCGGCCTCCGCCGGCGCAGCCTGGTTTGCCGCCTCGCGGCGGGAGGCGAACGGGTTGGAAAGCGCAGCATCGCCGAAGCGCTTCGCTTCGCTGCAGCCGGCCGCTCCGGCGGCGATGAGCGCTGCTGCGAGCATTCGCGCAATCGCGCGCGAGCCGCCTGGCTCCTGGAAACGCATGACGCAAACCCACCGCTTGAACACGAAGGGTTAACAATTAACGAGCGCCCTCCAGGCGGGCGAAAAAGCCGCGGAATGTTTTTTCCAATCGTTTGCCTTGCATTCGGTCTTGCTGCTCGCGCTCTTTCCCCTCTCCCCGCAAAGCGGGGAGAGGGTGCCGAGCCGACGTGGTCGGCGAGGCGGGTGAGGGGCAATCTGTAACTCTGAAATTATGGCGCCCTTTTCATCCGATGCGCGGCAGCAGTGGCAGGCGGTTATGCATTGAACGTGATCGGGTCCGGGCAAGGTGCCCCTCACCCGGCTCGGACCTCCGGTCCTCGCCACCCTCTCCCCGCTTTGCTGGGAGAGGGGAAGCGCGGCTGCCGCTCCGTTTTGCGACAAACCGCCTGAGAAGTTACATACTGGTCAAAGCTCGCGGGCTTGGCCCGGCAAAAGCGGCACGAAACGCACCCAGATGAGATCCTCGCGCTCGATGCCGTCCGCGGTCTTCGTCAGCTTGACGATGCGCTGCGCGTCGTCGTGAGGGCCCAGCGGCAGCACCATGATGCCGCCCTCGGCAAGCTCATCGACCAGCGGCTGCGGAATGCTCTCGGCGGCGGCGGTCACGATGATGCGGTCGTAGGGCGCATTCGCCGGAAGCCCGGCGAGCCCGTCGCCGAGCACGACCGTGACATTGTGATAGCGAAGCTTCTCCAGCCGCCTGCGCGCCGCCTCGGCGAGCGTGCGGTAGCGCTCGACGCTGACCACGTCGCGCGCCAGCCGCGAGAGCACCGCCGCCTGGTAGCCGGACCCCGTGCCCACTTCGAGCACATGATGCTCGGGCCCGACCTCGAGCTGCTCGGTCATATAGGCGACCACGTAGGGCTGGCTGATGGTCTGGCCGCAATCGATCGGCAAGGCCTGGTCGGCATAAGCGGCGTCACCGTAGTTCGGCGTGACGAATTCCTCGCGCGGAACTTCGTCGAGCGCGCGCAGCACCGCCGCGTCGGCAATGCCGCGGCGGCGCAGCGTGAGCAGGAACTCCATGCGGCCGACGCTGTCGGCGCTTTCGCCGATCCCGCCGTGTTTGGCGCCAGCTTTTGGAACACTCGGCACCGGCCGTCTCCTTGTCCGCCTAAGACTGCCCGCGGGAACTCACCATGGAGGCGCTGCAACGCCGGTCAAGACCGCGGCTTTTCCTGCCGGCGCCGGCCGGTGCCGTCTTCGGCACGATCATCGGTGCGTCCAATGACGCACCTCGTTGCGAACGAGATTGCCGATCCGCTTGGCGCGATTGCGCAAGAACCGCAACGCGCCGGAGTCGACGAAATAGGTGAGAAGAATGCTGTCCCGCGTCTTCACTTCCGGTCCCACCGGATCGGCCGAGTGCCAGGTATCCTCGCCGACCGCGAACGCGTAGCCGCTGTTCGGTGCGAACCGGACCTGGGACACGCGCCGCAGGCTGCCGTCGGGCGGGCGTTCGTGAAAAATCGTGCCGATGTGCGCATTGCGTTCGTCGCGCGGCAGATAGAGCTGGACGGTGATGCCCTTCCAATGCGTATCGGTATGCGGCGTGATGCGATAGCCGGGAATGTCGCGGGTGAGGATCGGGATCGGATAGAAGCCGATTTTCGCAAAATCGGCTCCGAACCGCGCTTCGAGCCCGGGCGCCAGTCGTTCGACGAACGCCGCCTGCACCGGACGCGAGCATAGCGCGCCGCCGACGAGACGCCATAGCCGCCGCTTGTCCGCCGGCAGATGGCGAATGTATTCGGAAAAAAGATCGATCTTCACCCGCGTGGGCGCCCCGTCCGGCCGGGCGCTGCCCTTGCTGCGGCCGGACATCGGCCGGTATTCCGCCGCAACCGGCAGCGCATGCAGCATCGCCGCATAAACGTCGTCGGGAAAGATCCGGTCGAACTCGAGATGATGGAACGGGCGCCGCACGACCCGTGCGGCGCGGATGCTTTGTGCGATGTGGTCGATCAGGCTTTCGAGCGTGCAAATGCGCTCGACCGGCTGATTTGCCTCCGCCACATGCTGCACGTTCAGAATCGCCTCCTGCAGATCGGCTGCCCGCGGTCTTGCATCGGAAATGAGCGCATTCCAGCGCGGCTTGCAAGCGCGAGTGAACCGCGGTTCGCTCACTTTCGTCGCGGCGCCTCGTCGAGCTCCTCCGCGAGCCGCGTCATGAACGGCTCGTCGGTGAGATTGAGCCGGAGCGGGGTCACGGCGATGCGGTTCTCGGCAATCGCCGCGAGATCCGCGCGAACGCGAGCCAATAATACGGATTGCCGCGGCCGTCGTGACGGGCGTCGATGCGCAGCAGATCCTGGTCGCGTTTGCCCTGCATGGTGATGGCGATGCCCTTGACCTCGTCGGGGGCGCAATCGGGAAAATTGATGTTGACGAGAACGTCGCGGGGCATGCCGGCGGCGAGCACGCGCCGGATCAGGTCGGGAGCGTAGTGGATCGCCGTGTCCCAATGCGGTCGCTCCCGGGTCGCGGGACCATAGGCCTGGGAGAGCGACATCGACGGAATGCCGAGAATGGTGCCCTCCATGGCGCCGGCGATGGTTCCCGAATAGGTCACGTCCTCCGCGGCGTTCTGGCCGCGGTTGACCCCGGAGAGCACGAGGTCGGGGCCGGGCTCGCTGACGACATGCCGCGCGCCCATGATGACACAATCGGTCGGCGTGCCTTTCACCGCATAATGGCGCGGGCTGACCTCGCGCAGCCGCAATGGATCGTTGAGCGAGAGCGAATGCGAGACGCCGGACTGATCGAATTCCGGCGCGACCACCCAGATATCATCGGACAGCACCCGCGCGATCTCTTCGAGCACGGTGAGCCCCGGCGCGTGAATGCCGTCATCGTTGGTCAGCAGGATTCGCATTCACGCCCCGCGCTCGATGCGCGCGATCCCGCCCATATAGGGCCGCAGCGCCTCGGGAATCGCAATCGAGCCGTCCTCCTGCTGGTAGGTCTCCATCACGGCGATCAGGGCGCGGCCAACCGCCACGCCCGAGCCGTTGAGGGTGTGGACGTGGCGAACGCGCCCGTCCTTGCCGCGATAGCGCGCGTTCATGCGGCGGGCCTGGAATTCTCCGCAGATCGAGCAGCTCGAGATTTCCCGATAGGCCCCCTGCCCCGGCAGCCAGACCTCGATGTCGTAGGTTTTTTGCGAAGCGAAGCCGGTGTCGCCGGCGCACAGCACCATCACGCGGTAATGCAGGTCGAGCCGCTGTAAAATCTGCTCCGCGCACGAAAGCATGCGCTCGTGCTCGGCGCGGCTCTGCTCCGGCGTGGCGATGGAGACGAGCTCGACCTTGGTGAACTGGTGCTGGCGGATCATGCCGCGGGTGTCCTTGCCGGCGGCGCCCGCTTCGGCACGGAAGCACGGCGTGCCGGCGGTGAAGCGCAGCGGGAGCTGGCTCTCGGCGAGAATTTCTTCACGCACGAGGTTCGTCAGCGGCACCTCGGCGGTCGGGATAAGCCATAAATCGTTGGTCGTGCGAAACTGGTCCTCCGCGAATTTCGGCAGTTGCGCCGTTCCGAACATGACCGCGTCGCGCACGAGCAGCGGCGGTGCAATCTCGCTGTAGCCGTGCTCGCCGGTGTGAACGTCGAGCATGAATTGTGCCAGCGCACGCTCAAGCCGCGCCAGCGCTCCCTTCAGCACCACGAACCGCGCCCCGGAGAGTTTCGCCGCGGTCTCGAAATCCATCAGGCCGAGGGCTTCACCGAGATCGAAATGCTGCTTCGGCTCGAATCCATAATTGCGCTTGGCGCCGAAGCGATGACGCTCGACATTGTCGTCGGTGCCCGTCCCAACCGGACAGTCATCGAGCGGCAGGTTCGGAATTTCCGCGAGCGCGTCATCGAGCGCGGCAACGGCCTGCCTCTGCTCTTCCTCGCCCGNGGCCGATCTCTTTGGAGGCGGCGTTGCGCCGGGCCAGCGCGCTTTCGAGCTTGGCGATCGCGGCGCGGCGCCGTTCATCGAGCGCAATGAGCGCGCGGGCCGCCGGGGGATGGCCGCGACGGGCGAGCCCGCGGTCGAATTCTTCCGCATGCTCGCGAATCCACTTGATGTCGTGCATGGCCAAGCGCCCCGGGAGCCCCTAGTCCGCAGACCTCGCCTTGCGCAATTCTATTCGGCGGGCTTGGTCTGGGCCGCGGCAGGACCGGCCGCCGCGGCGGCCTTCTTCTCGACGAGCCGCACCGACCAGATCGAGCCCTCGTAGAGAAGCAGGAGGGGCAAGGCAAGGGAGAGCTGGCTGATGACGTCGGGCGGCGTGAGCACGGCGGCGATGACGAAGGCGATGACGATGAAATACCGGCGCTTCTCGCGCAGCTGCTTCGAAGTCAGGATTCCCACCCGGCCGAGCAGGGTGAGGATGACCGGCAACTGAAACGCGATCCCGAAGGCGAAGATCAGCGCCATCATCAGCGAGAGATATTCGCCGACCTTTGGCAACAGCTCGATCTCCGCTTGGCCGCCGCCGCCGAGCTGCTGCATGCCGAGCGAGAACCGCACCAGGGTCGGGAACACCAGGAAATACACGACGAGGGCGCCGAGCACGAAGAAGATCGGGGTCGCGACCAGGTACGGCAGAAACGCCTGGCGCTCATGACGATACAGCCCGGGGGCCACGAACATGTAGAGCTGCGTGGCGATGACCGGAAACGCCAGGAACGCCGCGCCGAACATCGCCAGCTTGATCTGCGTGACGAAATATTCCAGCAGCGCCGTGTAGATGAATTTCGAATGCTCGGGTCCGGCGACCCAGACGAACGGCCAGACCAGAACATTGTAGATGTGCTTGGCGAACACGAAGCACAGAGCGAACGTGATCACGAAGGCGATCAGCGCCCTGATCAAGCGCGAGCGCAGCTCGACCAAGTGCTCCATCAAGGGCGCCTTGGTCGCCTCGATGTCCTCCTGGCTCATCCCGGCTGCCCTTTGCCGGCCTCGGGCGGGCCGGGACCGGGCGCAACGGGCTCTGCCGTGCCTGCCGGCGTCGGCGACAAGGACTCAGCCCCGCCGGGAGGCGATTGAAGCGCGGCCGGGGCGGCCGGGGTCTCCGCCGGCGTCGGCTCCGGGACCGGCGCATTCGCGGCCGAGCCGGGCGGCGCCGCGTCCGCCGGCGGCTTCTCGGCCGCGGCACTCTCGATCGGATTGCCGATGCTGCTCGCCGGATCCAAGCTGCCGATGCCCTTCGCGGCGTCCTGGATCGTATCGAAATGCTGTTTGAGCTCGGCCATCTCGGCTTCGCGCATGGCTTCCTGAAACTGGCTCTGGAACTCCGCCGCCATCCGGCGGATCTTGGTCATGTATTGGCCGAATGTGCGCAGGACGACCGGCAGTTCCTTGGGCCCGAACACGATCAGCGCCACCACGCCGATGAGGACCAGCTCGCCCCAGCCCACGTCAAAGATGAAGGCCTGCACTCCCAGGGACGCAGTCACATCCCGCCTCGCCGCTCATGCGATATTGCGTTCTCGCGCGCTGCTCGGCAGCGCCGGGGCGGCCTCAGCTCGCCTTGCGGGTCTCGGTTTGCGCAACCGTTTCCGCCGGCTGATGCTCGATCGTCTTGCCGGGCTCGGGAGTCTTGGTCTCGCCAGCCGTCTTGTCCTCTTCCTGCATGCCCTTCTTGAAGGCTTTGATGCCCTGGGCAACGTCGCCCATCAGCTCGGAGATCTTGCCCCGGCCGAACAGCAGAAGCAGGACGGCAATCACGACGATCCAGTGCCAAATGCTCAGGCCGCCCATGGAATTTCCTCCGTCACGGCGATCGCGCGCCGCGCGACCCGCCTGGTTCACCGACAAGCTAGGCGCCGAGACCGGCAAAAACAAGGATTTCGGCCCCCTTCTTCGCGCGACCGATCCGCTCGTTGCGTCGATTGCCGGGCGCTGTTCACCCCTCGCTCACTCGGGGGCCGAGGCCGAGATCGAGATCGCCGGGCTCGAGCGGGTCCTCGTCCTCCCGCAGGTTCAGATCGTCCGAGGGCACCGGAACCGCAAAGCCCGCCGGCAGCTGGCCGTCGAGCAGCCCGGTGCCCTTGAGCTCGTCGAGACCGGGCAGATCGCCGATCGAGTCGAGCCCGAAATGGCTCAGAAACGCGTCGGTGGTCCCGAAGGTGATCGGGCGGCCGGGAGCCTTGCGGCGGCCGCGCGGCCGGATCCAGCCGGTCTCGAGCAGCACGTCGAGCGTGCCCCTCGAAGCCGAGACGCCGCGGATCTCCTCGATCTCCGCCCGGGTGACCGGCTGATGGTAGGCGATGATCGCCAGGGTCTCGGTCGCGGCGCGCGAAAGCTTGCGAGGCTCGACCGAGTCCCGCGCCAGCAGCCAAGCGAGGTCGACGGCGGTGCGAAACGTCCATTTGCCGGCGATGCGCACGAGATTGACGCCCCGGGACGCATATTCCCGTTGCAGCCGATCGAGCGCGGCGCGCACGTCGGCCCAGTCGGGCATGCGCGCCGCGAGCGTCTTCTCGTCTAGCGGCTCGGCCGAGGCGAACAGCAGCGCCTCGAGCAGCCGGAGTTCCTCCGGCCGGATCTCCGGCACCGCGTCGCGGTCGTAATCGCCGCCCATCGCGCGCGGATGGGCGATGACTTCGTGCTGCTTGGCCAAACTCCTCATCCCCGGCCCTCCTCTTCCCCCTTCGTTTCGGTTTTCATCGCGGCCGCATGGGGCCCGATTGCGCCGTTCGGCTGGCCGATCCGCTTGCGCAAATAGATCGGCGCAAATACCGCGTGCTGATGGATTTCCACCAACCCTTCGCGGACCATCTCCAAGGTCGCGGCAAAGCTCGAGGCATAGACGGTAGCGCGAAGCCCCGGTTCCGTGACATAGGCGACCAGATATTCATCGAGACGCGACCAGTCGTCGCTCCCGCCCACCAGCCGTTCGAGCGCGGCGCGCGCCTCGGCGAGCGACCAGACCTGGCGCTGCGGCACGCGCACCCGCGCCAGCGCGCGCTTCTGGCGCTGCGCCGCATAGGCGGAGAGCAGGTCGTAGAGCGTGGCCGTCCATTCGGGGCGCTTGACGTCGACGATCGGCTCCGGCGCGCCGCGGCGAAACACGTCGCGTTCGAGCTGCGGGCGTGCGACCAGTCGCTCGGCTGCGCCGCGAATGGCCTCGAGCCGCTTGAGGCGCAAGGCGAGCGCCGCGGCCATTTCCTCGGCGCTCGGGCCCACGGCATCATTGCTCTCGGGAAGCAGCAGACGCGACTTGAGGTAGGCGAGCCACGCCGCCATCACCAAATAGTCCGCGGCAAGCTCCAGGCGCACTTGGCTCGCCGCTTCGATGAACGCCAAATATTGGTCGGCGAGGGCCAGGATGGAAATCTTGGCGAGATCGACCTTCTGCTGGCGCGCCAGCATGAGCAGCAGATCGAGCGGGCCTTCGAACCCCTCGACGTCGACGATCAGCGCCGGTTCCTCCGAGCCGCGCTCGACCGCGATCTCGGGATCCACCTGGAATTGCTCGGCCGGCGTCATGAGGACACCCTCGCCGTTGCGGGGCGGTCGTCGGCCATCAGCGCGGAAAATTCCGCCCGCGCCGCAGCCGCATCGATCGGTGATGCCGGCCTCCTCCAGGACAAGGCAGCCGCGGCACGACGGCGAGCCTGCCCATCGAGCTTCGGGACGGCAGCGGCCACGGCCTGCATCTCGTCGAGCACGCCATTGCAGTGGAGCACCACGTCGCAGCCGGCCGCAATCGCCGCACCGGCGCGCTCACCGACGGTCCCGCTCAGTGCCTGCATCGAGATATCGTCCGTCATCAGCAGCCCATCGAACCCGATCCATCCGCGAATCACCTCGCGCACCATTGTCGCCGAAATTGTCGCCGGCGCGACCGGGTCTATCGCCGTGAACACAACATGCGCGGTCATTGCCAGCGGCAGCGTGGCCAGGCGGCGAAATGCGGCAAAATCCGTAGCCTCCAAGGTGGCCCGTTCGGTGCTCACCAATGGAAGGCTGTGGTGGCTATCGACGCCGGCCCGGCCGTGGCCCGGGATGTGCTTGAGGACGGGCAGCACGCCCCCTTCCCGCAGCCCTGCGGCGACGGCCGCGGCGATCGAGGCCACCGTCTCGACGCTGCCGCCATAGGCGCGATCCCCGATGATGCTGTCGGCTCCGGGTACCGGCATGTCCGCCAGCGGCAAGCAATCCACGGTAATGCCAAGCGCGCCCAGATCCGCCGCGATCAGCCGGGCGCCCTGCCGTGCGGCGGCAACGCCCAGCTCGGGCTTGCGATCATAGAGACGGCCGTATGCGGCCCCGGCCGGATATTCGGCCCAATGCGGCGGCCGAAGCCGTTGCACCCGGCCGCCTTCCTGGTCGATCAGCACCGGCGCGTCCGCCCGGCCCAGCGTTTCGCGGAAGTCACCAACCAGCGCGCGGACTTGGTCAGGGGTGCTGATGTTCCGGGTGAAAAGAATGAGCCCCCAGGGTTCCGCCTCGCGCAGAAATGCGCGCTCATCGGCTCCAAGCCGGGGGCCGGCCAGCCCGACGATGAGGGCGCGCGCATGCATCGACGCGGATTAGCCCCCGGCTGTCCCGGGGGTCAAGCGATCCGCCCGATCAATTGCGCTGGACGATGCACTGGCCGCCGGCGGCCTTCAGGTTGCCGCACAGCTGATTGGCGTCGTCGGCGGTCGCGAACGGCCCGACCTGGGCGCGGTAATAGACGCCCTTGCTGCCGAGGTCGGCACGGCGAATCAGCGGCTGCCGGCTCCCCAGCACGTTGGGGTATTTCGCTTGCAGGGCGCGAAACGATGCCTGTGCCTCGCTCTCGCTGCGTTGCGATGAGATCTGGACCACGTAATTGCCCGCCTCGGCGCCGCTTGGAAGGGCCGCGGTTCGGTACGGAGCCGGCTGGGCGGGCGTCGTCCCGGACCGAGAACTCGGAGGCGGAGCCTCCGCGGAAGGACTCAGCGTAAGCGGGCTCGCCGGTTTCGGGGCCGAGGGTTTCGGGGCTGGGGCCGGCGCCGCCGAGCGACCTGCCGGCGCGGCCGGCGCGGCCGGCGCGGCGGTTGGACCGACGTTCGTCGTCGTGACCGAACGGGCCGGCAACCGCTCCGACTCTCCCGGAGCCGGTAAAGTGGAAACTTGATCGGGGCGAATGGTGATCGTGTGGACTCGCTTCGGCTCGTTCGCTCCCGGATTGCCCACGGGTGGCGCAGGCGGGGCTGCGTATGCCGGCGGCTGCGCCCCGATCGTCACGCTGCCCGGGGTCCCCGGCGCGGGAAGAACCGAGCGCGTCCCCGGCTGACGCGGCATATCGCGCGGCTCGAGCGGCTGTTCCTCGCGAGAGACCATCCTGTCGTTCGAGCTTTGGATTTTTTCGCCGATCCGATCGTAGATCAGCTTGTTTTGCTGGCCATCGCCGACTTGGGCGGGCACTACCTTGGTCGGTGCGGTGTCTGCCTTGATCAGCGGGGGCTGCCCGGTCGAGCTCGAGCCGGCGGTCCATGCGCGATAGCCGAAGGCGGCGGCCGTCCCGACGGCGGCAAGCCCGAGCACCGCCGCGACGGTCAAGATCCCGCCGCGCCGCCGCAGGCGAGAAGCATGACGATCGTCGTCCTCGGCGTGATCGATGTGCCGGGGATCGAAGGGGTTGATCTGCGGGGCTGGACCGGTGCCATCGTCATATCCTTCCGCAGGCTGCGGCAGGCGGTCGTCTTGGGCGGCGATGCGGTACGGATCGATGTCCTCGTCCTGGTGCGGATCATAGCGGGGCTCGTGCCGCTCTTGGCGCGTATCCTGCTCGAACCCGCCGTACCGGCTCTCGTCGTCCTCGGATCTCGCATCCCATCTCGCAGGCGGCTGCCGTGAGCGACGGCCCGTCTCCAACTCGAGATCGCTGAAATAACCGGGGTCTCGCCGGCCGGTTTCCGCCTCGTAGGTCCTCGCCTCGTCCCCTACGTGATCCGGATGCTGACCGGCTCGGGTTAGCCAATTCGGGGCCGAGGTGTCGCGATCCGGCTCACGCTGCCGATCACGAGGCCGCGTCCGCGCGCCTTCGCGACTCGCGGCGATGAAGGCCTCATCCTGGCCGATCAAACGCGCCAGTTCCGCGAGCGGATCATCTTGAGGTCCGGACGCGGGACGGGACGCGCGATCCTGCGCATAAGGATCGGGGCGCTGCGAACGGTAACGAGGATCGTCGGCCATCTACTCCCACCGGCGGTTACGTCGCGCTCGGTCGAATGGAGCCCAAAACTCGACCCAATGCCTCCGAGCGAGATCACCGCATCTCTTCCGGCGCCTTCACTCCCAGCAACTTTAGCCCGGAAGCAAGGACGGTGACGACGCCCTGGACCAGAGCAAGCCGTGCCAGGGTCAGTTGTGGATCATCTTGAATAATGAAACGTAAATGTGGCAAGTCTTTGCCGCGGGTCCATTGCGCATGAAATTCGCTCGCCAGATCATAGAGATAGAAGGCGACCCGGTGGGGCTCATGGGCCGCCGCGGCCCCCTCCAATAGGCGCGGATAGAGCGCAATCCGCTTCAGGATCCCCAATTCGGCCGCGTCATCGAGTCGCTCCACCGGGGCCCGTCCCAGGTGCTCGCTGCGCTCTGCGCTGCCTTCCGGCAGCTCGGGCAGCACCTCGCGCGCATTGCGAAACACGGAATTTCCGCGCGCGTGAGCGTATTGGACATAAAATACCGGGTTATCGCGGGACTGCTCGATGACCTTGGCAAGGTCGAAGTCGAGCACGGCATCGTTTTTGCGGTAGAGCATCATGAAACGGACCGGGTCGGATCCGACCTCCCCCACGACCTCGCGGAGGGTCACGAACTCGCC
>VAZU01000389.1 GCA_005884745.1 Alphaproteobacteria bacterium | reverse complement strand
TCGGCCTCGACCTTGGTGATCTGCCGGATGCGGTACTCGTCGCGCAACAGGTGCGCGACCTTGTGGTCGAAGATCTGCCAGGCGAACTGGCCCGGCTGCTCCAGCACCACGCGGCCGTATTTGGCGTAGGTGTAGTTGCGGAACTCGGCGCCCTCGTCGACGAAGCGTTCCCCGCGCGCGTTGATCATGATGCCGAACGGATAGGAGTGCTTCTGGAACTGGTCGCCGACCGCGAGATCGCCGAACTCCGGCGCGTTGCGGTCCCAGCTCACCGCGTGGCAGCCCGACCAATTGCCGCGCGGCTGCGCGCCGATCTCGAGCGCCATGCGGATGCCGTCGCCGGTGTTGAAGCGGGTGCCGCGCACCTTGGCGAGATCCCAGTTGGGGCCGAGATAGCGCGTGCGCCACTCGGCATTGGCCTCGAACCCGCCGCAGGCGAGGATCACGGATTTCGCGCGCAGCTCGCGGGTCTTGCCCTGCTGGCGCACGCGCACGCCGTTGACCCCGCGATCATCCGCCAGCAAGGCGACCGCGCGGGCCTCGTAGAGCACCTCGATGCCCGCGCGCTCCGCCGCCTTGTGCAGCGCTTCGACGAGGCCCGGGCCGCCGCCGGAGGCCTCGACCGTGAGCCCGCCCCAGAATTTGAACCTGCCGCCGACCTTGAAGGCCTGCCGGCCGTAGATCGGCACGAAGCGCACGCCCTTGCCGCTCAGCCATTTCAGCGTCGCATGGCTCCTGCGCACCAGCAGCTCGACGAGATCGGGATCGCCGCGGTGCTGGGTCACCCGCGCCATGTCGTCGAAATATTGGTCCTCGGTGTAGGTGCCGAAATCGGTGGTGCGCTTCTCCTCCTCGGAGAGATCGGGCACGAGCTCGACCAGATCGTCGACGCCATTGTAGGCGACGCGGATCGCGCCCGCCGTGAAGGTCGAATTGCCGCCGCGCTCCGCGAACGGCGCCCGCTCGAGCACGATCACCCGCGCGCCCCCTTCGCGCGCGGACAGCGCCGCGCACAGCGCCGCATTGCCGGCGCCGACGACGATCACGTCCTGCTGATCCATGGCGTTCCTTTGTTTTCTCATCGCGTCGCCCGCATGGAGCCAAGCGCAAAGCGGGATCCCGGATTTCGCTGCGCTCCATCCGGGCTACACCAACCTCACAGCGGCGGGGCTTTGGCCGCTTCGGCTTCGCCGAAACGATCCGCGGCACTGCCGGCATCGACCGCGGCGCCTTCCCGGCACAGCCGGCGGATTTCGGCGTCGGAAAATCCGGCCTCGCGGAGAACTTCGACGCTGTGCTCGCCGAGCCGGGGCGGATGCC